>NZ_JAUSME010000208.1 GCF_030645555.1 Herminiimonas sp. | reverse complement strand
CATCGCCGGGCAGTCGCATCAGGCCCTGGCTGCCGCAGATGCGGTACTGGTGGCGTCCGGCACGGCATCGCTGGAAGTCGCCTTGTTCAAGAAACCGATGGTCATTGCCTACAAGATGATGCGCGCCTCCTGGCATGTATTGCGTCATATGGGTTACCAGCCGTGGATAGGCTTGCCGAATATACTGGCGCAGGAATTTCTGGTGCCTGAATTGCTGCAGGATGCAGCGACACCGCAGGCCCTGGCCGATGCCTTGTGGCAGCAGTTGCAGGATGGGCCACACCGCGAACGCCTGCAGCGCCGCTTTACCGAAATGCACCACACTCTGTTGCGCGACACTGCCGGCGAAAGCGCAAGGGCAGTGCTGCAATTGATAGATCAATCGCGCCATGCCTGAGTGGCCCGCAAATACAAAAAACAAGATGGCGTCATGGTGAAAAAAATCGATCTCAATCTTCCGCTATTCAATTACCTCGACGATGTCATCTGCGGCGTCGATGAAGCAGGGCGAGGCCCGCTGGCAGGGCCGGTATTCGCCGCTGCCGTGATCCTCGATCCGGCCCGGCCCATCGAAGGCTTGCGCGACTCGAAAAAACTGACGGAAGCGCGGCGTGATGCCCTGGCCATCGAAATCAAGGCGCATGCACTGTCCTGGTCGATCGCCGAATGCTCGGAACAGGAAATCGATACCTTGAATATCCTGCAGGCGACGATGCTGGCGATGCGCCGCGCAATAGAGGGCTTGCACATATTGCCGACGCTGGCGCTGATAGATGGCAACCGGTGCCCGGTCATTTCGGTGCGCGCCGAAGCGATCATCAAGGGTGATGACAAGGTGCCGGCCATTTCCGCCGCCTCCATCCTCGCCAAGACTGCGCGCGACCATGCATTGGGCTTGCTGCATCTGCAGTATCCGCATTACGCCTTCGATCAACACAAGGGTTATCCAACCGCCTTGCATATGGAGCGCCTGCGCCTGCACGGCGTGTCGCCAGTACATCGCAAATCGTATGCGCCGGTGCGCGCATTGCTGGGCGAGTTTGCCCTTGCCCGCTAGCCTGCTGCCATCATCATGACGATCAAAACCATTTCATCGCGCGACAATCCGCTCTACAAGGAGTTGAAGCATCTGGCCACCAGTTCGCAGGCGCGCCGCAAGGCGGGCCGCACCCTGCTCGATGGCGTGCATTTGTGCGAAGCGTATATCCAGAAAGTGAGCATGCCGCCGCTCTGCGTGGTGAGCGAAACAGCAATGCTCAACAGTGAAGTGACGGTCATCGTGCAGCAGTGCGCAGCCGGCCCGACGCAATGCATAGCCTTGCCCGATGCTCTGTTCCATGCGCTGAGCCAGGTCGAACATGGCGTCGATATCCTGTTTGTGATCGATACACCGGAATTGAAGCAGCCGCAAGGCTTGACGCAATCGGCGGTCTTGCTCGACAAGGTGCAGGATCCGGGCAACTTCGGCTCCATCGTGCGCAGCGCTGCAGCGGCCGGCATCAAGCAGGTTTTTTGCAGCACCGGGACGACCTTCGCCTGGTCGCCCAAGGTCTTGCGTGCAGGCATGGGCGCACATTTCCTGCTCGAGATATTTGAAAACGTAGACCTCGCCGCCTTGCTGGATCATGCCGCTGTGCCGGTGATCGCGACCAGTTCGCATGCGGAAAAACGGCTTTACGATCTCGATCTTACGCAGCCTGTCGCGTGGCTATTCGGTCATGAAGGGCAGGGCGTGGCAGATCATTTGCTGGCGCGGGCAACTCACCAGATTGCGATCCCGCATCTGGGCGAAATCGAATCGCTGAATGTGGCGGCCAGTTCTGCCGTCTGCTTCTTTGAGCAGGTCCGGCAGCAAATCGCTCGCTAACATTGCCATCAATAGGGGCGTTGTTCCGATTTTAATTCCTGCAAAATCGTCGCGGCAATTTCTTCTATCGATTTGCTGGTCGATGACATCCAGCGTATGCCTTCGCGGCGCATCATTTTTTCCGCTTCATTGATTTCATAGCGACAGTTTTCCAGCGCTGCATATTTGCTGCCCGGCAGGCGTTCATTGCGGATTTCTGCCAGCCGGTCTGCGGCAATAGACAAGCCGAATATCTTGCTCTTGTATGGCAGCAAGCTGCCAGGCAGCTTTTCGCGTTCGAAATCATCGGGGATCAATGGGTAGTTTGCCGCCTTGATGCCGTACTGCATCGCCAGAAACAGGCTGGTTGGCGTTTTACCCGAGCGCGAGACGCCGACCAGGATCACATCGGCATTCGATAAATTCTTGTTCGACTGGCCGTCGTCGTGCGCCAGCGAAAAATTGATCGCTTCTATCCTTTGTTTATATTCTTCTGAATCGGTGCTAGTGTGACTGCGACCTATCGTGTGCGTCGATTTGACGCCGAGTTCCTGCTCCAGCGGTTCGACAAAGGTCTGGATCAGATCCATGTGCATGCCTTTGGATAGACGCACCACATTCGACAGATCGGCTTTTACCAGCGTGGAAAAAACGATGGGACGCTGTCCGTCAGCGGCAAATGCCTCATTAATTTTCCGCAATGCATCATAAGCCTTGTCCAGCGTGTCTATGAAGGGTAAACGGATTTGCCTGAAGCGCAATTCGAATTGCGTCAATACCGAATGACCAAAGGTTTCAGCAGTGATGCCGGTGCCATCGGAGACAAAAAAAACAGTGCGCGCGTTTGGCGTAGTGATATCAACAGGATTAGGCATGGCTGATTTGTAAGGGTCGTGTAAGTTAAAAAATGCTGCGCTGCGATGCGCATCTGGATGGGTTTCTGTAAAATGGCGGTCAATTGCTAACTTGTTGCGGCTCTCTCGAAGAATAACAAAAACTGTCGCCTAGGAAAGGCACGCATGAAGATTTCTTATCATCAAAACAGAGGTTGTTATGTCGAATGCATTAAACACGGGGAGCAAGCCTGACCCGACAGAAGGAAGTTATGTCATCTCCTTCGAACACTTGCGGATGTCCGATGTGGATTCCGTCGGCGGGAAAAATTCTTCATTAGGTGAAATGATCAGCCAGCTTGCAGAAGCTGGTGTCAGGGTGCCGGGTGGTTTTGCCACCACTGCGCATGCGTTCAGGGATTTCCTGACACATAGCGTCAACGGTGGTTTGAGTCTGGCGCAGCGCATTGCCGATCGCCTGGCTGATCTGGATACCGACGACGTGCGTGCGCTGGCACAAGCGGGGGCTGAAATCCGACGATGGATAGGCGAGACGCCATTCCAGCCGCGTCTGCTGGAAGAAATCACCCACTATTACGCCAGCCTTGCGGCGGATTCGTCGAAGGAAATGTCATTTGCCGTCCGCTCTTCGGCTACCGCAGAAGATTTGCCGGATGCATCGTTTGCCGGCCAGCAGGAAACCTTCCTCAATGTGGTCGGCATCGACAATGTGCTGGAAGCGATCAAGCATGTCTTCGCTTCACTGTACAACGATCGCGCCATTTCATATCGCGTACACAAAGGCTTCACGCATGCCGAAGTCGCCTTGTCGGCGGGTGTGCAGCGCATGGTCCGTTCCGATCTGGGTGCGGCTGGAGTGATGTTCAGTATCGATACCGAATCCGGTTTCGAGGATGTGGTTTTCATCACATCCAGCTACGGCCTCGGCGAAACCATCGTCCAGGGCGCCGTCAATCCGGATGAATTCTATGTGCACAAACCGATGCTGGCACTGGGCAAGCTGCCTATCATACGTCGCAACATCGGCTCCAAACTGATCAAGATGGAATTCACCGCTGAAACCAAGGCGGGTCATTCAGTGCAGACCGTCGATGTACCTATCGGCATGCGCAATCGCTATTCGCTCACCGATGATGAAATCGTCGAACTGGCGAGATACGCCGTCATCATCGAAAAACATTACGGTCGCCCGATGGATATCGAATGGGGCAAGGATGGCCTGGATGGCAAGCTCTACATCCTGCAAGCGCGTCCGGAAACCGTCAAGTCGCAGCAAAATGCGCACGATGTACAGCAGCGCTTCAGGATGAAAGGTAGCGGCACCGTGTTGACCGTGGGTCGCGCCATCGGCCAGAGGATAGGCGCCGGTCCGGTGCGTGTGATTCTGGATGCAGCCGATATGGAACGTGTGCAGCCGGGCGATGTGCTGGTGGCGGACATGACCGATCCTAACTGGGAACCGGTCATGAAACGCGCTTCAGCGATCATCACCAATCGCGGCGGCCGTACCTGTCACGCGGCGATCATTGCGCGTGAGCTGGGCGTGCCGGCAGTTGTCGGTTGTGGCAATGCCACTGAATTGCTCAAGGATGGCGCACTGGTGACGGTATCGTGCGCCGAAGGTGACGAAGGCAAGGTCTACGACGGCTTGCTGGAAACCGAAGTGACTGAAATCGCACGCGGTGATTTGCCCGAATTGCCGTTGAAGATCACGATGAACGTCGGCAATCCACAACTGGCTTTCGATTTCCAGTCGATCCCGAATGCCGGCGTCGGCCTGGCGCGCCTGGAATTCATCATCAACAACAATATCGGCGTGCATCCAAAAGCGATACTGGAATATCCGCACATCGATCCTGACTTGAAAAAGGCTGTGGAATCCGTCGCACGCGGCCATGCCTCGCCGAAGGCGTTTTACATCGACAAGCTGGCTGAAGGCATTGCGACTATCGGCGCGGCTTTCTGGCCGAAGCCGGTCATCGTGCGTCTGTCCGATTTCAAATCGAATGAATACAAGAAGTTGATCGGTGGCTCGCGTTACGAACCGGATGAAGAAAACCCTATGCTGGGTTTCCGTGGCGTGGCGCGTTACCTGGCGCCGGACTTTGCCGAATCGTTCGAGATGGAATGCCTGGCGATGAAGCGCGTGCGCGAAGAAATGGGCTTGACCAATGTCGAGATCATGGTGCCGTTCGTGCGTACCCTCGGGCAGGCAGAAAAAGTCATCAACCTGCTGGCGAAGAATGGTTTGAAACGCGGTGAAAATGGCTTGCGCATCATCATGATGTGCGAAGTGCCGTCCAACGCGATTCTGGCTGAAGAGTTCCTCGAGTACTTCGACGGCTTCTCTATCGGTTCCAACGATTTGACGCAATTGACGCTGGGCCTGGATCGCGATTCCGGCATGGAAATTCTGGCCGCCGATTTCGACGAGCGGGACCCTGCCGTACTGGCCTTGTTCTCGCGCGCGATTGCTGCATGTCGCAAGCAGGGCAAGTATGTCGGTATCTGCGGCCAGGGGCCGTCGGATCATCCGGATTTTGCCGCCTGGCTGATGAAGGAAGGCATTACTTCACTGTCGCTCAATCCGGATTCCGTGGTCGAAACATGGCAAAACCTTGCCAAGCGTCTGTGAAGCCATGATCAAGCCATAAGCAAATCATAGCTAAGTCACAATCGGCCAGGGGTTGGAAATTATTTCCCCTGGCCGTTTTTTGGACTAGACTATACGTACTCCTGACCGGATAAGGCTTTCA
>NZ_JAUSME010000200.1 GCF_030645555.1 Herminiimonas sp. | reverse complement strand
TATCGCGCTTGGCAACCGCTCCGACTATGCCGCACATCTGCTTTCGACCCTTATGACTTTATGATTTCTTGATTTTGACCGGCCGTTGCCAGCCTTCCACCGTGACCTGCTTCGCGCGCGAAACCGTCAGTTTGCCAGCTGGTGCATCTCTGGTCAGCGTCGTGCCGGCACCCAGCGTCGCGCCCTGGCCGACGCGTATAGGCGCAACCAGTTGCGTGGCGCTGCCGATGAAGGCATCGTCTTCTATGATGGTGCGCGATTTATTCACGCCATCGTAGTTGCAGGTGATCGTGCCGGCGCCTACGTTGACGCGTGAGCCTATTGTCGAGTCGCCGATATAGGTCAGGTGATTGGCCTTGCTGTGGGCGGCGATCTCGCTGTTTTTGACTTCGACGAAATTGCCTATGTGTACGTCTTCCGCCAGCACAGTGCCCGGGCGCAGGCGCGCGTAAGGCCCAATGATGCAGTCGGCACCGACCACTGCATTTTCAAAATGGCTGTACGGACGTATGTGGGTTTGCGTACCGACCGTCGTATTGTGGATCACGCAATATGCATCTATGCGTACGCCGTCTGCCAGCGTGACATTGCCTTCGAATACGCAGCCTACATCGATGCTCACATCGCGTCCGCAAGTCAGCGTGCCGCGCACGTCTATGCGGGCTGGATCGACCAGCGTCACGCCTTGTTCGAGCAGCGCGTGGGCGATATTGTGCTGATGCACGCGCTCCAGTTCGGCCAGCTGCACCTTGCTGTTGACGCCGTGGGTTTCCCACACATGGTCGGGCTGGGCGGAGACGACAGCGACGCCGTCGGCGACTGCGCTGGCAACGATGTCGGTCAGGTAATACTCGCCCTGCGCATTGCTGTTCGACAGTGTGGAGAGCCAGACTTTCAGCAATCTGGTCGGTGCGACGATGATGCCGGTGTTGACTTCGCGTATTGCAAGTTCATCTGCGCTGGCATCTTTTTGTTCGACAATGCGCGTAATTGATCCATGTTCGCGCACTATGCGGCCGTATCCAGTCGGGTTATCCATCTCTACCGTCAGGATGCCCAACTTATCGGTGCCGGCGATGTCCAACAAACGTTGCAGTGAAGCAGCGGTAGTCAGTGGCACGTCACCGTACAGGATCAGCGTAGGCGCGTCGTCGTCGAGTTGCGGCACGGCTTGCATGACTGCATGACCGGTCCCGAGTTGCGGTTCCTGTTTGGCGAATGCGAGGTCTGGTGCTTGCAGCAATTGCGGCACTTGTTCGCCGCCGTGGCCATAGATGACGCACAGCGTGGAGGGTGATAGTTGCCGCGCCGTATCGATTACGTGGGACAGTAGTGGCTTGCCTGCCAACGGATGTAAAACTTTCGGTAGCGCGGATTGCATGCGCTTTCCCATACCTGCAGCAAGAATGACGATGTTCATAGGAAGCCAGTTAAAAGAATGCAAAATTTTATCACGCGTCCCATCGGCCCTTTTGCAAAAAAGGCAGCAATATTGTGCATGGCATTGGTGCTGCTGGGTTGCAGCGCCGCCCGGCTAGGCTACAGCAATGGCGAATTCATCAGCTACTGGTGGCTTAACAGCTATGTTGATTTCGACAGCGAGCAAAAGCCATGGGTTAAAAGCCATATCGACAAGGTTTTTTCCTGGCACCGCAAGACGCAGCTGAAGGAATACGTGCGCCTGATCAGCCGCATCCAGCATCGCGATCTGGCGACGGTGACGCAAGCCGATCTGCTGGCCGACTATAACGATGCAAAAACACGCGTGCTGATGATCGCCGAGCGGGCGGCGCCGGAATTGGCCGACTTGGCGATCTCGCTGGATGCGACGCAGATCAGCCATCTGGAACAGAAATTCATCAAATCCAATGACAAGTTTCGCAAGGAATACCTGCGCGGCGATATCGAGTCGCGCCAGGAATTCCGCTACAAGAAGGCCTTGAAGCAGGCGGAATACTGGTTTGGCAATTTCAGCAAGGAGCAGGAAGCAAAGATGCGCATTGCATCGGATGCCCGGCCGCTCAACAATGAGTTGCTGATGGCCGACCGCGTGCACCGGCAGCAAGAGTTGATTGCACTGTTGAAGAAAATCCAGACTGAAAAGCCGGGCAAGGAAGCAAGCGTGGCGTTGCTGAAAAAATTCACCGCGGCTACCGTGGACAGGTTCGGCAACAAGCAGCACCAGGCCTTCTTCGACGAATCGACGGCGGCTACGGCAGCGATGGTGGCAAGCGTGATGCACATGACGACGCCGGCGCAAAAAGCACACTTCGTGAAAACCCTGCAGGACTGGATTACAGACTTCAACAAGCTGGCATCACATTGAGCGATGGGTAAGGAAATAAAAAAGCCGGTTATATAAATAACCGGCTTTTTTTATCTCTGCAGCGCGCATCGTTCAGTCATCCACGCGTAGCGGGATCACGCTCGATATCGTGCTGCCGGTCGAGCACGGTTCTTCATCGAAGGCGATATCGCCATCCGCCATGGCGACACCGGTTGCCTGCAAATCCGCAAAGCCGAACAAGTTTTTGTCCATCAGGTGCGAAGGCACGACGGTCGACAGCGAAGAGAAGATATTGTCGACGCGACCAGGATGCTGTTTCTCCCATTCGCGCAACATGCCCTTGATCTGCTTGCGCTGCAGGTTTTCCTGGCTGCCGCACAAATCGCAAGGGATGATGGGAAATTTCTTGACCTCGGCATAGCGCTCGGTGTCGGCTTCCTTCACATACGCCAGCGGGCGGATCACGATGTGCTTGCCGTCGTCCGATTGTAGTTTCGGCGGCATGCCCTTGATCTTGGCGCCGAAGAACATGTTGAGGAAAAAGGTTTCCATGATGTCGTCGCGGTGATGGCCGAGCGCGATCTTGGTCGCGCCCAGTTCGTCGGCGACGCGATACAGGATGCCGCGGCGCAGGCGC
>NZ_JAUSME010000177.1 GCF_030645555.1 Herminiimonas sp. | reverse complement strand
CACAATGCGACGCAGACATCAAAGCGCTGATCGAAGAAACAGGTATCCCATTCACACCTATGTCGATGGCTAAAGGTCTGGTCTCTGATACCCATCCACAATGCGCTGCTGCTGCGCGTTCGATGGTATTGCAAGAGTCCGACGTCGTCGTGCTGATCGGCGCTCGTCTGAACTGGCTGCTGTCACATGGCAAGGGCAAAACCTGGGGCGGCGCGAAGAAATTCGTGCAGATCGACATCCAGGCTAACGAAATGGATAGCAACGTGCCTATCGCCGCACCGTTGGTTGGTGACGTCGCTTCTTGCGTCAACGCATTGCGCGCTGGCCTGAAAGGCATGACCAAGCCTACCGAATGGATGGGTGCTATCGCTGAGCGCGTTACCACCACCAAAGGCAAGCTGGCCAGCAAGTTGACGGCAGCTACTCCAGTCATGAACTACTTCAACTCGCTCGGCGCAATCCGTGACGTGTTGAAAAACTACCCAGACATCACGCTGGTTAACGAAGGTGCAAACACCCTCGACAACGCACGTATGGTGATCGACCAGTACCTGCCACGCAAACGCGTTGACACAGGCACTTGGGGCGTCATGGGTATCGGTATGGGTTCGGCTGTTGCTGCTGCTGTTGAAACCGGCAAGCCTGTCGTTGCGATTTGCGGCGATAGCGCATTTGGTTTCAGCGCAATGGAATACGAAACAATCACCCGTTACAACCTGCCTGTAACCGTCATCATCATGAACAACGGCGGTATCTACCGCGGTGACGAAGCAAATCCAGCACACCAATTCTCATGCATGTTGTTCAACCCAAACACCAAGTACGATCAATTGAGTATTGCTCTGGGCGGCGAAGGCGTACGCGCTGAAACTCCGGAACAACTGGCCAAGGCTTTGGAAGCTTCCCTGAAATCAGGCAAGCCTACCATCATCGATGCAATTATCGATCCGGCAGCAGGCGTGGAATCAGGTCGTATCGGTAACCTGAATATTGTCAGCACGATCGGCAAGAAGAAGTAATAGTTAAGTGGCGCGATCGGGCGAGTTCCAGTCGCGCCATGCACTTGACACTGTTCAGGATGCAGCACTAGACTAGTATGTTAAAAACTCCAAGTTGTATTGGAATATAGCCATGTAGAAATGGCGCGATTCCACCTGGATTCGTCCGGGTGGTTTTTCACTTCCTGAGGCACCGGCAAGTTGGCTTCAGGAGTCAAGTTAAACGATTGATAAGGAAATCTACCAATCATGAGTCAAAATTTACCATTAGCAGGCGTTAAGATTATCGATTTCACCCACGTACAAGCTGGTCCGGCATGTACACAGTTGCTGGCTTGGTTCGGCGCTGACGTGATTAAAGTTGAACGCCCAGGCTCCGGCGACGTGACACGTAACCAGTTGCGCGACATCCCAGATGCTGACGCTCTGTACTTCACCATGCTGAACAGCAACAAACGTTCCCTGACCCTGGATACCAAAACTCCAGCAGGCAAGGAAGTTCTGGAAAAGCTGATCAAAGAATCCGACGTGATGGTTGAAAACTTCGGTCCAGGCGCTTTGGATCGTATGGGCTTTTCGTGGGCACGTATCCAGGAACTGAACCCAGGCATGATCATGGCATCGGTCAAGGGTTTCAGCGATGGTCACCACTATGAAGACTTGAAAGTCTACGAAAACGTCGCGCAATGCGCTGGCGGCGCTGCGTCGACAACCGGTTTCTGGGACGGCCCACCGACTGTTTCCGCTGCTGCTCTGGGCGATTCCAACACCGGTATGCACCTGGCTATTGGTATCCTGACTGCTCTGATGGGCCGTCAAAAAACCGGCAAAGGCCAAAAAGTGGCTGTGTCCATGCAAGATGCCGTGTTGAATCTGTGCCGCGTCAAGCTGCGCGATCAGCAACGTCTGGACAAACTGGGCTTCCTGAAGGAATACCCACAATACCCACACGGTACTTTCACCGACGTCGTGCCACGTGGTGGTAACGCAGGCGGTGGCGGTCAGCCAGGTTGGGTACTGAAATGCAAGGGCTGGGAAACCGATCCTAACGCATACATCTACTTCACCGTGCAAGATCACGCTTGGCCTCCAATCTGCAAAGCGCTCGGCAAGGAAGAGTGGATCGAAGATCCGGCGTACAACACACCTGACGCACGCCAAGACAAGATTTTCGATATTTTCGCGACTATCGAAGAATGGCTCAAAGACAAAACCAAGTTCGAAGCTGTCGATTACCTGCGTAAATTCGACATCCCATGCGCACCTGTAATGTCGATGAAAGAACTGGCTAACGATCCATCGTTGCGTGCCAGCGGCACCATCGTTGAAGTCGAGCACAAAGGCCGTGGCGACAAGTACCTGACCGTTGGTAGCCCGATCAAATTCTCCGACATGAAGCCGGAAATTACTGCTTCGCCGTTGTTGGGTGAGCACACTGATGAAGTGTTGGCAGGCTTGGGTTACACCAAGGACCAGATCGCTGCACTGCACGCATCGAAATCAGTCTAAGAAATATCCGGGCTGGTTTTCAGCTTGCAAAAACGGCGCCCACGGGCGCCGTTTTTTTATGCGTCTGCGCTCTTCTAGGGGCGTATGCAGGCAGGCATGTTTTTTTGCGAACTTGATGACGAGTGATAGCCGGGTGATATAGTAGCCAATCGGCCCGGCATTGAGCATGGCGGTGGCAGGTGCCCGCGCGTTGCATTGTTGGGCAGAACTTGGAACTGGCGTTGCGCATGCCGGCTTGTCCGGGTTTTTGATTGCTTTGCGAGGCCGCTGTGTAAGGTGATGCTGGTTTTAATGTCAGCGCTAGAATTGTTGCCCCGCAGCACAGAGTCGAGCATGATGAAAAGATAAAAAGCTGTGGGTAATAAGCTAATGTCATGCAATGAAAATTGACCGTGGTCAATGATAGAAGCGCAGGCAGATCGATATGATACGGCCACTTGAACAGGTGCGTGTATAGACGCATGTTTCAGGGCTACTCTAAAAATACTGGATCTGATTTTTAGAGATGTCTTGCAAGCGAGAATGTAAGCAACAACACTGTATTACTCCGGTACCGGGCCAGGTGCAGAGAAGCGTGTTCATCGATGATCACAGGCGCGTAGCAATATCTGCGCGATTCGATGCAGAAAACACGTACATCTGCAAAGATCAACATCTGAGGTGACTCAGCTGTGTAAGCCCCGGATACCATGGCTCAAACCATGCACAATTTTTATTGGCTTAACATGGCGCGAGCGGGCATTTGTCCGCTTGCGCTTTTTTGTACAAGATAGGAGTAGTTGATGAGTAAGGCATTAAGCGGTTATCGCATACTTGATTTCACACACGTGCAATCAGGCCCGACATGTACCCAATTGCTGGCATGGTTTGGTGCAGATGTGATCAAGGTTGAACGTGCTGGCGAAGGCGATGCCACACGCGGCCAATTGCGCGACATTCCCGAGGCAGACAGTCTGTACTTTACGATGCTCAACCACAACAAGCGTTCGATCACGCTCGACACTAAAAACCCAAAAGGGAAGCAAGTGCTCGAAACCCTGATCAAGGAATGTGACGTCCTGGTAGAGAATTTTGCGCCGGGCGCGCTCGACCGTATGGGCTTTACCTGGGAACGTATCAACGAACTCAATCCAAAAATGATCGTCGCATCGGTTAAAGGTTTCGGCCCTGGCCCGTACGAACATTGCAAGGTTTATGAAAACGTCGCCCAATGCGCCGGTGGATCTGCATCGACTACCGGTTTTGACGACGGCCCACCAATGGTGACCGGTGCGCAAATCGGTGACAGCGGTACCGGCCTGCACCTGGCGCTCGGTATTCTGGCAGCGTTGTTGCAGCGCCATGCTACCGGCCGTGGACAGAAAGTCCTGGCACCTATGCAGGATGCAGTGTTGAATCTGTGCCGCGTCAAACTGCGCGATCAGCAACGTCTGGAGCGTACCGGCGTCATGAAGGAGTATCCACAATATCCGGATACCCCATTCGGCGACTCCGTGCCGCGCGCCGGCAATGCATCGGGTGGTGGTCAGCCTGGTTCCATCCTGAAATGCAAAGGCTGGGAAACAGATCCTAATGCCTACATTTACTTCATCACGCAAGGTGCAGTGTGGGATTCGATCTGCAAGGTCATCGGCAAGGAAGAGTGGCTCACGGATCCAGAGTACGCAACGCCTGCAACGCGTCTGCCACATTTGAAACACATCTTCGCAACAGTCGAAGAGTGGACCAAGACCATGACCAAGTTTGAGGCGATGGACATCCTCAACAAGTTCGACATCCCTTGCGGCCCTATCCTGTCGATGAAGGAAATCGCAGAAGAGCCATCGTTGCGTGAAACGGGTACGATCGTTGAAGTTGACCATCCAGTGCGCGGTAAATATCTGACCGTCGGTAACCCGATCAAATTGTCGGATAGTCCAACCGACGTGACGCGTTCGCCATTGCTGGGTGAGCATACTGAAGAAGTGCTTGGCCAACTCGGCTATACCGCAGAGCAAATCGCAGCCTTGCGTGCGGAGCGCGTGATCTCGTAATATAAAACAAGTCGCTTCTCAGCCCTTGTTATGGAAAGCCTCTACCTTGATGGGTGGGGGCTTTTTTATTTTGCGCTGGCAGCAGCAAAATACAGCTGTGCATAGGTAGTCACGGTACTCAATGCATGTGCTTATCCGGTTACACATGGAAATTGCGTCGAAGGCGGAAATAGGCGGACTATCTGTTTTGGGATAGGATTGCAGACGGGCATTAAATCTGCGTTTTAAATAAGAATGATTCTTTTTACCGTGAAAATGCAGGCAAAAAGCGGATTTTGTTATGGTATTTATTAATTGAATGCGCATATGTACTCTAGATCATGTAGAAAATTGATCTCGGTCAATGCTGAGGGTGGGGGCGCCTCGATAAGATACGCGCACCTGAAGAAGCCTAAGTTATGTTAAAAAAAGCATATATATAGTTTTTCTGAGGAGACGATCGATGAGCAAACGATGGAGACAGGTGCTGCCGGCTGTGTTGTTGATGGCAGGTGTTTTGCAAGTGGCCTATGCTGAGGATGGCGTAACAGATAATGCGATCCTGATAGGCCAAACCATCGGTCTGACCGGGACGGCTGCAGGTACGGTCAAGGAAATGAATGAGGGCGCGCATGCTTACATAGCGGCCGTCAACAAGCAGGGCGGCGTGAACGGCCGCAAGATTGAAATACGTACCCTGGACGATCAGTATTTGCCGGCGAAAGCGCTGGCCAATGCCAGGGTGCTGATAGAGAAGGACAAGGTCTTCGCATTGTTTCAAAGTCGTGGTACGCCGCACACGATTGCGATACTTCCGGAGCTGGCGGCAAATAAAGTGCCCTTGATTGCGCCGAGTACGGGAGCAGAAAGTTTGCATACACCGGTCAATCACTGGGTATTCAATGTGCGGGCCAAGTATCAGGATGAAGTAGTCAAGGCGATAGAGCATTTCAGTACGCTGGGATTTAAAAACATAGGTTTGCTGACCTATGAAAAGGATGATCCGCTCGGGCTGGACGGGTTGAACGGTTTCAACAAAGGCATGGCTGAATACAAATTGAAGCCGGCGTTCATTGAAATTTTCCCGCGTCTGAAACCGAATGTGAATGAAGTGGCGCTCAAGGTGGTGAACGCCAAACCGGATGCGCTGGTGATCGTCAGCTCGGGTTCTAATACGGTTGATGTGATCAAGGCGATACGCGCGCAGGGTGGCAAGATGCAAGTCATGACGCTGTCGAATAACTCGTCGCAGGAGTTCATCAAGGACCTGGGTCCGGATGCAGCAGGCGTGATCTTGTCGCAAGTAACGCCGCCGCCGAATCTGTCGTCGAGTGGTTTGGGTAAAGAGTTTCAAGTCGCAGCCAAGGCAGTGGGCGCGACGATTTCTTATGCCGCGATGGAAGGATATTTGTCGGCAAAAGTGATGGTTGAAGGTTTGCGTCGTGCCGGTCGCAATTTGACGCGCGACAGTTTCATGCGCGGCCTGGAATCGATGCAGCGTGTCGATATGGGTGGTGTGTCGGTCAGCTATAGCGACAAGGATCATACCGGCAGTAATTTTGTCGAACTGACGTTGATAGGCAGGGATGGGCGATACGTACGTTGAAATCGTCCAGTTCTGGTAGATATTGGTAGCAGGGCAGCAAGATGTTGGCAGTGTAGTGAGGGCAGAGGAAAACAAGTCTCTGCGATCCGTAATGCATAAAATGCACGTTGATAAGACCCGGATAACGGTCCGGTGTTTGTAAGTTGATTAGGAACTAACATGAACCACAAAGTCATCCCAATTGCAGTGCAGGAAGTAGTCAATACCAAAGAACGCAAACGTCAGGCGCCTAAAGGTCGTCGCGTTGATCCGGTTGCGCTGGAAGAAGTCCGCGCACTGCTGGGCGATGAATCGCGCCAGGCGGATTTGCTGATTGAACACCTGCACAAAATCCAGGACAAGTTCGGTCATCTGGCATCCAGCCATCTGGCTGCACTGGCGCAAGAAATGCGTCTGGCACAGACTGAAGTTTATGAAGTTGCGAGCTTCTATCATCACTTCGATATCGTCAAAGAAGGTGGCACTGCACCACAGGCATTGACGGTACGCGTATGCGACGGCTTGTCTTGTGAAATGGCAGGCGCGCGTGACTTGCTGGCCAAGCTGCCGAAAATTCTGGGCAAGGAAGTGCGCGTGATCGCTGCACCTTGCGTCGGTCGTTGCGAGCAGGCGCCAGTCGCTGTGGTGGGCCAAAACCCTATCATTCATGCAACCGCCGAGGCAGTACAAACGGCAGTCGGCAACAACCAGATTACGCAGCCTGTCGGCGAAGTGGTTGATTTTGCCGAATACTCGAAAGTCGGCGGTTACGAGCTGCTGAAAAAATGCATTTCCGGCGAGCGCGATGTCGAAGCAGTCATTAAGACGATGGAAGATTCCGGTCTCCGCGGTCTGGGCGGCGCAGGTTTCCCATCCGGTCGCAAATGGCGCATCGTGCGTGGCGAAAAAGGCCCGCGTCTGATGGCTGTCAATATCGATGAAGGCGAGCCAGGCACATTCAAGGATCGCGTCTATCTCGAACGCGACCCGCACCGCTTCCTCGAAGGCATGCTGATCGCTGCATGGGCAGTCGACATTCAAACGATCTATATTTACCTGCGTGATGAATACCACGGCTGCCGCGCGATGCTGGAAGCCGAGCTGGAAAAACTGAAAGCCCATCCGCCTATCGCCAACATGCCGGAAATTTTCCTGCGTCGTGGCGCTGGCGCTTACATCTGCGGCGAAGAATCCGCGATGATCGAATCGATAGAAGGCAAACGCGGCATGCCGCGCTTGCGTCCACCATATGTGGCGCAAGTCGGTTTGTTCGGCCGTCCTACGCTGGAACACAACTTTGAAACCCTGTACTGGGTACGCGACATTCTGGAAAAAGGCGGGGAGTGGTTTACTTCGCACGGACGTAACGGTCGCAAAGGTCTGCGTTCGTATTCAGTGTCGGGCCGCGTGAAAAATCCAGGCGTCAAGCTGGCACCAGCCGGCATCACGATCCAGGAATTGATAGACGAACATTGCGGCGGCATGCTGGATGGCCAGACTTTCTACGGCTATCTGCCAGGCGGCGCATCGGGCGGTATTTTGCCGGCATCGATGAACACGATTCCACTCGACTTCGACACCTTGCAACCATACGGCTGCTTCATCGGTTCGGCTGCTGTCATCGTTTTGTCGGACAAGGACACAGCAGTGCAGGCAGCACGCAACATGATGGAGTTCTTCAAGCACGAGTCATGCGGTCAGTGCACACCGTGTCGTGTAGGTACTGCCAAGGCGTCGGCCTGGATACAGAATCCGAAATGGGATATCGGTTTGCTGGAAGATCTCTCGCAAGTCATGCGCGATTCGTCGATTTGCGGTTTGGGTCAGGCTGCGCCTAACCCTATCGACTGTGTCGTCAAGTATTTCCCGCATGAGTTGGCTTAAGCACGCAGCCCCGGATTAAGGTGAAAAGATAATGAACGCAATTA
>NZ_JAUSME010000172.1 GCF_030645555.1 Herminiimonas sp. | reverse complement strand
CGATGTGCTGGTAGCCGAAACCAACGGCCCCGGCGAAGACAGCGGCTTCAGCATCAAGAAGTGGGTGCAGGGTATCGTGATGAAACGGGCCGGCGCCAAAACGCCGAGCGCGGATCGCATTTCCCTGTTACGCGATGCAGACGGCGATGGTGTGGCAGAAACCAGAACCATATTCCTGTCCAAACTGCATTCGCCGTTCGGCATGGCGTTGATCGGCAATACGCTGTACGTCGCCAATACCGATGCGATCGTGCGCTTCCCCTATGTAAGCGGCGAGTTGCAGATCACGAGTCCGGGCGTGAAGGTGACCGATCTGCCGGCCGGCAAAATCAACCATCACTGGACCAAAAACATCATCGCCAGTGAAGATGGCTCCAGGATCTATGCGACGGTTGGCTCCAATTCCAACGTGGCTGAAAACGGCATCGAAAACGAAGTCAACCGCGCCGCCATCCTCGAAATCGATCCAGCCACCGGCAGCACGCGCCTGTTCGCGTCCGGTTTGCGCAATCCAAACGGCATGGCCTGGCAAGCGCAAAGCAAGGCGCTGTGGACGGTCGTCAACGAACGTGATGAACTCGGCAGCGATCTGGTCCCCGACTATATGACCGCGGTTAAAGATGGCGGGTTTTACGGCTGGCCCTACAGTTACTACGGCCAGAATATAGACCAACGTGTTCAACCGCCGCGGCCCGACCTTGTAGCAAAGGCGATTCCACCTGACTATGCGCTGGGCGCACATACCGCCCCGCTGGGCTTGATGTTTTATAGCGGCAAGGACTTGCCGAAGAAATATCTGAATGGCGCATTCATAGGCCAGCATGGCTCATGGAATCGCAAGCCGCGCAGCGGTTACAAAGTGATTTTCGTGCCGTTTGCCAACGGCATGCCATCCGGCCCGTCGCAGGATATCCTGACTGGCTTCGTCAATGCGGAGGGCGAGGCTATGGGCCGCCCGGTCGGATTGACGATGGATCGCACCGGCGCGATCCTGGTCGCGGATGATGTAGGCAATGTAATCTGGCGCGTGAAATCGTCGGGCACGCAATAAATTCCGATACCGGACCCAGCGCATCGTCATATTGATTTGATCGCTGCAGCGGACGCAAAGAAAGTGCAAGTAAAAAAGCGCAGCCAGAATTGATCATTCTGGCTGCGCTTTTTAGCAAGAACTTCTGCTGTAAAGAAGTCCCGCTTTACCTGCCTGTCGTACTGGATATTTTTACTGTTGCTGCGCCAAAGCTGGCACATCCTTTTGTACTGGCGCTTCCCAGCCACCGCCCAATGCGCGTATCAAGCCTACCGAAGCCACTGCGCGTTGACCTGCACTGCGTACGCGCGAACGCTGCGACGACAGGTTGCTACGTTGCGCGTCGATCACTTCAAAGTAGCTGGCCGAACCATTGCGATAGCGTGAATCTGCCAGGCGTGCAGCAAGTTGCGCCGATTTGATCGCCTGTTCTTCAAACATCATTTGGCGGTCCAGTGTACGCAGCGCACTCAGGTTGTCTTCGACATCGCGAAAGCCGACCAGTACTTGCTGGCGGTAATTGGCAACCATGCTTTCGTAATTGGCATCGGCACGCGCAAGATTGGATTTGTTGCGGCCGCCATCAAACAAGGGCAGCGACAACATGGTGCCAACCACCGGCCCCAGCATCCAGCTGCGGCTGGACCATTTGAACAGGTCACGCAATTCGTTCGACTCGTAACCCGCCGAACCGGTCAACAACAGCTTGGGAAAGAACGCTGCCTTGGCGGCGCCGATACGTGCACTGGATGCAGCGAGTTGACGCTGAGCCTGTGCGATATCAGGCCTGCGTTCCAGCAGATCGGAGGGCAAGCCGGCCGGCACTGTCACGATGGGTGCATTGAACGGTGCGACGACCAGGGTAAATTCAGCCGGCGCTTTGCCGAGCAAAATTGCCAGCGCATGATCGCTGCGTGCACGTTCACGGTTGACGCCTTCCAGCTCCGCACTGGTGGTGGCCCATTCTGTCTTTGCCTGCGCCACATCCAGCTCGCTGGTGTCGCCTGCATCAAAGCGACGTTGTGCCAGGTCCAGTCCTTCCTGACGCAAGGCGATGGTTTTTTGCAGGACGTCGATTTCCGAATCCAGCGAACGTATCGTGAAGTAAAGTTGCGCGACATCCGATTGCAATGCGAGCAGGACAGAACGATACGCAGCCTCCTGCCCTTCTGCATCCAGGCGTGCAGCACGGCTGGAATCGGACAGGCGACCGAACAGATCGACTTCATACGAGAACGACAAAGGCGCGCGATAAGTCGTTGATGTAGTCTGCGCATTGCCGACGCGGGTCGGACCTGCACCCACGTCAACCTGCACGCCACGATCGGCATCGACTACACCGGCAGCAGCGCGAGCATCCTTTACGCGAGCCAGCGCCATGGCTAGATTTGGGCTGGATGTCGTCGCCTCGACGATCAGCTTGCCCAGATCTTCGTCGCCATATACCGTCCACCATGCACCGCGATCTGTGTTGTCGGCTGGCGCGGCGACTTTCCATGCACCATCCAGCTGTTCAGACTTTTCGCGATATTGCGTCGGCAAATCGAGTTTCACCTGGTCCGGCGGCTTCGCCGTAGAGCAGCCGGCGAGTACCAGTGCCGCGACCAGAGCGGTAAGAGTTAAATTAAATTTTTTCATGATCAACCCTCGTGATTCTGCGTAAATGCATGCTGGGTATCGATTGCGACAGGAGCCGGATGCGCCACATAGGCCTCGCCTTCCGGTTCCTTCTTGCGGGTGAATTTTTTCTCCAGCGTGCGCAGCAATACATAGAAGATAGGCGTCAGGAACAGGCCGAATGCAGTCACACCTATCATGCCGGAGAACACCGCCACACCCATCGCATGACGCATTTCTGCACCGGCACCGGAGGACAGGATCAGCGGCACCACACCCGCGATAAACGCAATCGATGTCATCAGAATAGGACGCAGACGCAAGCGTGCTGCTTCAATTGCTGCTGCATAGGTTTCACATCCCTGATGCTCCAGTTCGCGAGCGAACTCCACAATCAGAATCGCGTTCTTGCAGGCCAGCCCCACCAGCACGATCAGACTGATCTGCGTAAAGATATTGTTGTCGCCACCGGTCAGCCAGACACC
>NZ_JAUSME010000161.1 GCF_030645555.1 Herminiimonas sp. | reverse complement strand
CCGGTCCAGTTCGGCCAGCGCGCGAAAACCCAGCTTGTACAAATCCGCAGCCGTCGTGATGATCTGCTTGTCGACCAATTGCTCTACCAGTTGATCGCCCAGGCCTTCCACATCCATCGCCCGGCGCGAGACAAAATGCAGCAAGCCGCCCTTGCGTTGCGCCGCACACTTGACCCAGCCGCCGGAACAGCGCGCAATCGCTTCATCTTCCAGCCGCACGATGGGCGAGCCGCATACCGGACAAATGGTCGGCATGATGAAAGGCTGCGCATCTGCAGGGCGCAACTCCGGCACATGCGACACCACTTCCGGTATCACATCGCCGGCGCGCCGCACGATGACGGTATCGCCTGTCTGTATATCCTTGCGCCGCACTTCATCTTCATTATGCAGCGTCGCATTGGTCACCGTGACGCCGCCGACCACCACCGGCGCCAGACGCGCCACCGGCGTAATCGCACCGGTGCGGCCCACCTGCACTTCTATCCCCTGCACCGTCGTCAATGCTTCTTCCGCCGGGACTTTATGCGCGATCGCAAAACGCGGCGCACGCGAAACAAAACCCAGTTGTTGTTGCTGCCCGGTGCGATTGAGCTTGTAGACGACACCGTCGATTTCGTAAGGCAGTTGCGGGCGTTTTTCGCCGATAGCGCGGTAGAAATCCAGCAGCCCGGAGGCGCCCTGCACCACCGCACGTTCGGCGCAAACCGGTATCCCGAGTTTTGCATACCAATCCATCAATGCGGCATGCGATGCCGGCATGTCCATGCCTTCGAGCGCGCCTATGCCGTAGGCGAAAAAGCGCAGGCTGCGTTGCGCAGTGATGCGCGAATCGAGCTGGCGCAGACTGCCGGCGGCCGCATTGCGCGGATTGGCGAATTCCTTGGCGCCGGCCTCGCGCTGGCGTGCATTCAGCTTCGCCAGATCGGCCTTGTACATCATCACTTCACCGCGTACGTCCAGCACCCTGGGCGGCGTGGCGGTGTGCAGGCGCAATGGAATTTCGCGCACGGTACGGATGTTGGCAGTGACGTTTTCGCCGGTCGCACCATCGCCGCGCGTGGCGGCCTGTACCAGCAGGCCGTCTTCATAGCGCAGATTGATGGCGAGGCCGTCGAACTTGAGTTCGGTCGCATATTCGATTTCTGTATCGCTGTTCAAGCCTTCGCGCGCACGCCGGTCGAAAGCGACGATATCTTCATCTTCAAAACCGTTACCCAGCGACAGCATCGGCACTGAATGCGTGATTTGCGGAAAAGCGGACAGCGCCAATGCACCTACACG
>NZ_JAUSME010000154.1 GCF_030645555.1 Herminiimonas sp. | reverse complement strand
CGATTACCCGAAATGAGATGGCCCAGATCGACGTCCCGACCGTCAGCTTCGAGCTGAACGGCCGTGAAGTCACGGGCCGCGCCAACGAGACCATCATCGAGGTCGCCCGGCGCGAAGGCGTGGAGATTCCGCACCTTTGCTACAAGGAAGGACTGGAAGCGGTCGGCAATTGCCGCGCCTGCATGGTCGAGATCAATGGCGAGCGCGTGCTGGCACCGTCCTGCTGCCGCCACCCCAGCCAGGGCATGAAGGTCACGACCGACAGCGAGCGCGCGGTGAAGGCCCAGAAACTGGTGCTGGAACTGCTGCAGTCCGACATGCCGGAGACTGCGTATACCCGCGAAAACGAAGTCGACCAGTGGTCGCAGAAGCTGGCGGTCGGCAAGCCGCGTTTCGAAGCGCGCGAACGGGTGCAGCAGGACTTGTCGCATCCTGCCATCGCGGTCAACCTCGACGCTTGCATCCAGTGCACCCGCTGCGTGCGCGCCTGCCGCGACGAACAGATGAATGATGTGATCGGCCTGGCCTTCCGTGGTGCTGGCGAGAAGATCGTGTTCGACATGGACGACCCGATGGGCGCTTCCACCTGCGTCGCCTGCGGCGAATGCGTGCAGGCCTGCCCGACCGGCGCTTTGATGCCGGCGCGCGATGTCGCGCTGCAGGTACCGGACAAGAAAGTGGAATCGGTCTGCCCGTTCTGCGGCGTCGGCTGCCAGATGACTTACAACGTCAAGGACAACAAGATTCTTTACGTCGAAGGACGCGATGGTCCGGCCAACCGCGGCCGCCTGTGCGTCAAGGGCCGCTACGGCTTTGACTACGCGCACCATCCGCACCGCCTGACCAAGCCGCTGATCCGCCGCAAGGACGCGCCCAAGTCCGGCGACTTCGAGATGACGCCGGAAAACGTGTTCGATGTGTTCCGCGAAGCGAGCTGGGAAGAGGCACTGGAATTCGCCGGCGGCAAGCTGCGCGATATCCGCGACTCCGTCGGCCCCCAGGCGCTGGCCGGCTTCGGCTCGGCCAAGGGCAGCAAAGAAGAAGCCTATCTGTTCCAGAAGCTGGTGCGCACCGGTTTCCGCAGCAACAACGTCGACCACTGCACCCGCTTGTGCCATGCGTCGTCCGTGGTCGCGCTGCTGGAAGGCATAGGCTCGGGCGCGGTCTCGAACCCTGTGATGGACGTGATGAAGGCCGATGTGGTCGTCATCATCGGCGCCAACCCGACCGTGAACCATCCAGTTGCAGCCACCTGGATCAAGAACGCGGTTGCCAACGGCACCAAGCTGATCGTGATGGATCCGCGCCGCTCCGACCTGGCCCGCCAGGCGCATCGCTTCCTGCAATTCAAGCCCGACACCGACGTCGCGCTGCTGAACGCGATGATGCACGTGATCGTCAACGAAGGCCTGGTCAACGAAGAATTCGTCGCCGCACGCACCATCGGCTATGACGACCTGAAGGCAAATGTCGCCGATTACTCGCCCGAGAAGATGGCGCCCATCTGTGGCATCGACGCTGACACCATCCGCTATGTCGCGCGCTTGTATGCGACATCCAAAGGCTCGATGATCCTGTGGGGCATGGGTGTGTCGCAACACGTGCACGGCACCGACAATGCCCGCTGCCTGATCGCCTTGTCGCTGATGACCGGCCAGATCGGTCGTCCAGGCACCGGCCTGCATCCGCTGCGTGGCCAGAACAACGTGCAGGGCGCGTCCGACGCCGGCCTGATCCCGATGAGCTTCCCGGACTACCAGCGCGTCGACAATGTCGAAGTGCGCGCCTTCTTCGAGAAATTCTGGAACACCAGGCTGGACGACAAGGTCGGCCTGACCGTGGTGGAAGTGATGAAGGCGATCGACGCCGGCACGGTCAAGGGCATGTACATCATGGGCGAGAACCCGGCCATGTCCGACCCTGACGCCAACCATGCGCGCCATGCGCTGGCCTCGCTCGAGCACCTG
>NZ_JAUSME010000146.1 GCF_030645555.1 Herminiimonas sp. | reverse complement strand
AGGCAGCGCGCCTGAACCAGGAGCAGTACGCGCAGCAACTGGCCGAAGCGCAGGCAGACGAAGCCGCGCTGGCTGAAAAGCTGACCGGCGACATGCGGGCGCCGTGGCTGCAGGGCGAAGTGACGCGCCTGAACAATGCGATTGCCGCGCTGGGGCCGGTCAACCTGGCCGCCCTGGACGAATTGCAGCAGGCGTCGGAGCGCAAGAATTTCCTCGACGCGCAGAATGCCGACCTGACCGAAGCAATGACCACGCTGGAAGATGCCATCCACAAGATCGACAAGGAAACCCGCGACCTGCTGCAGGACACCTTCGACCAGGTGAACAAGCATTTCGGCGAACTGTTCCCGATCCTGTTCGGCGGCGGCAACGCGCGCCTGACCATGACAGGCGAAGAGATACTGGATTCAGGCGTGCAGGTGATGGCCCAGCCGCCGGGCAAGAAAAACGCCACGATTCACCTGCTGTCCGGTGGCGAAAAGGCCCTGACCGCGACGGCGCTGGTGTTCTCCATGTTCCAGCTCAATCCGGCGCCGTTCTGCCTGCTGGACGAGGTGGATGCGCCGCTCGATGACGCAAACACCGAGCGCTTCTGCAACATGGTCAAGCGCATGTCCACGCAGACCCAGTTCCTGTTCATTTCGCATAACAAGATTGCGATGGAGATGGCGCAGCAGCTGATCGGCGTGACCATGCAGGAGCAGGGCGTGTCGCGGATCGTGGCGGTGGATATGGAGTCGGCGGCGCACTTTGTCGGGGAGCCGGAGGTGGCCTGATGGCGGGCCACGCCGTTCAGGTGGCTGATGAATTGCTACGGGTGTTCTCGCTTTTGAAAGGGAGGGCGCGTTCTTGGTGTACGCAGGTCGACGCTATAAATCACGATGGCTGCATCAATCCGCCCCGCGATCGGGGCAGATCCACCCTGCATCAAATCTGTTCCGATCGCGCCATCGCCGCCCGCTTCTGATAGTAGGCCACGTTCTGCTGGGCCTCCCGAACCCGCTTCTGTTCGACATCTGCGCAAATCAGGAAGTGGTCTTCCGCGCGCCGCAGCCACCAGCGCCGGACCTGGCGCAGCATGGGGCTCAGCGATAGCATTGTCAGTTCCTGCAGTTTGTATT
>NZ_JAUSME010000144.1 GCF_030645555.1 Herminiimonas sp. | reverse complement strand
AGGATAGTCATGATGAAATTCCTTGATAGGGTGAAAATCCATTCACTGTAGAACTGGAAATCCTGTATGGATAGTGATCCATATCAAAAAAAGACCATCCATAAAATATTGGATTGCAGTCAGGTAATTTGTTTTCATTTCCTGGTGCTGACTGCCGGATGATTTTGCTTGCGGCAACATAGCGCAAAGGATGCAGGCGCGGGAAATGAGGTGCAGTTGCATGCCTGATGCGTCCAGCATGCAATTGTCGGAGAGAGTGGGGTGCTGGCCTTGAAAAATGCCTGGCCGGGATGCGCTTACAACTTGCGCTTTACCTGTTCACGGTATCAGCGTTTTCAAGAGCAAGCCGAGCACAGCGCTGGCAGCGATCACATGGATCACGCTGCGCTTGTAGCGCACCAGCGCCACGGCAGCGGCCACCGTCATCAATGCCGCGATTGCGTCGAAGCTGCCGGAAAATCCTTGCGGCCACAGCACATGATAGGCAAAGAACACAGCCAGATTCAGGATCACGCCAACCACCGCGGCAGTAATGCCGGTCAGGGGCGCGGTGAATTTCAGGTTGCCATGCGTCGATTCAACCAGTGGGCCGCCGGCCAGGATGAAGATGAACGATGGCAGGAATGTGAACCAGGTCACGAGCACGGCTGCAGTAGCGCCGGCGGCAAACTGCAACTCGGGGCCGAATAGCGCCTGCACATATGCGCCTACAAAACCGACGAATGCGACCACCATGATCAGCGGGCCCGGATTGGCTTCGCCCAAGGCCAGCCCATCTATCATCTGGGTCGGCGTCAGCCAGTTGTAATGGCTGATCGCACCCTGATAAATATACGGCAATACCGCATACGCGCCGCCAAAGGTCAGCAGGGCCGCCTTGGTGAAGAACCATCCCATTTGCGTCAGCGTGTGATGCCAGCCCAGGATCAGCGTCAAGACCGCCATCGGCAACAGCCACAGCAAGCCGCCGGCCAAGGCTATCCACATCAATCGACGCCAGCTGAAACGCGCATGCGCAGGAGGCGGCGTATCGTCGTCTATCAGCGCCGCTCCATATGATTTTTGAGCGCCACCATGCGCGCTGCCGGTGCTGAATTTGTGCGGGGCATGGCGGCCACCCAGATAGCCGATCAAGGCGGCGACGGCAATGATGATGGGGAAGGGCACGTTCATGGCAAAGATGGCGACAAACGATGAGGCAGCGATCCCCCACATGAAACCGTTTTTCAGTGCGCGCGAACCTATCCTGTGCACCGCATGCACAACGACGGCGGTGACTGCGGGCTTGATGCCGTAAAACAAACCGGCGATCAAGGGTACATGGCCATAGGCAATGTATAGCCAGGACAGCGTGATCAGGAAAAACAGCGATGGCAGCACGAACAGCACGCCGGCCGCTATGCCGCCTCTGGTACGGTGCATCAGCCAGCCCATGTAAGTGGCGAGTTGCTGCGCCTCCGGGCCCGGCAGCAACATGCAATAGTTCAGCGCATGCAGGAAGCGTTTTTCACTGATCCAGCGCCTTTGCTCAACCAGTTCCCTGTGCATCAGCGAAATCTGCGCCGCCGGGCCACCAAAGCCCATGAAGCCGAGCTTGCACCACAGCTTGAGGGCCTGCAAAAAAGTGACTGGATCAGGCTGGACATCGTCCTGTGTGGCTATGTGTTCGGGGAGCTTATGCATGCGGAAATTTTTTGTGCAGGGACAGTAGGAAGATAGCGCAAGCGCGCAAGGTGTTTTCAACCGGCAGGGGAAGAGGTAATAGTAAGCAATTCATATCGCGTGCCCTGCATTGTAGAGGATGAAATCAAATTGCCTGCCCACTTCAGGTGCCGGCCATGCATGTGGGCATACAATGCTGGCGTGTCAGGAAAATTCTTATGGAGCCGCAATGAACTGGATCGTCACAAAATACCTTATTACCGCCGCCGCGGTGGTACTCATCTCTGAATTCGCCAAACGCAGTGACAAGCTGGGCGGATTGATCGCCTCGCTGCCTATGGTGACCGTGCTGACGCTGATCTGGCTGTATGTAGAAAAACAGCCGGAAGCCAAAATAGCCAATCACGCCTGGTACACCTTCAGGTACGTCGTCCCTACGCTGCCTATGTTCCTGATCTTCCCGTTCCTGCTGCCGCGCATAGGCTTCTGGCCTACCTTGCTGGCATCCGTCGTGATCACCGTCGTTTGCTTCAGTTTGTTTGCGCTGCTGATGCGCCGCTTTGGCGTCGAGCTGATGTAACAGCAGTTGCCGCCAGCAACTGCAGAGGTATCCGCGGTCATGGGCAGATCTTTCCATGCTGCCAGGAAAGCGAACATGTTTTATCCATACCGGCGCTGTCTGCTATCGTATGGAAAACGGATTGCAAGCCGGCTCAACGAGAGGGGAACATGGGTATCGATATCGACGTCATTGCATTGCTGGCCAGCGGCTTGATGCTGCTGGCTTATTACCTGTTCCTGATGATGCGCGTCAAGCGCGATCCAAATTTCACTGTGCATTCGGTCAACCAAAAGGCGCGGGCGCTGTGGGTGATGGATGTCATGCGCAGCCAGGGCAAAAAAGATGTGATGGCGGTGCAGACACTGCGCAACTTTGGCATGACGGCGACGTTCAAGGCTTCGTCTTCGATCCTGCTGATACTCGGTACCCTGACGCTGTCTGGCCAGGCTGAGAACATGGCCAGGACCTGGCATGTGCTCGATATTGCCGGTTCCCGCGCGGCAGATTTGTGGGTGGTCAAGATCATGTGCCTGCTGTCGGTGTTGCTGGTTGCATTCTTTGCCTTCGCGATGACCCTGCGCCTGCTCAATCATGTGGTCTTCATGGTGAATTTGCCGGAGGCCGATGCGCAAGGCTCGCTGTCGCCGCAGCGCGTCGGCCAGCGCCTGAATAGTGCCGGCGTGTTTTACACGCTGGGCATGCGCGCATTTTTCGTCGCGGTGCCACTGACCTTCTGGCTGTTCGGCCCCCTGTTCCTGTTCTTGTCGACAGCAGGATTGATCATCGCGCTCTACCATCTGGACCGCAGTCCCCTGGCGGAAAACGCCTGAGTTGATGCCTCAGGTTACGCACAGGCAGTGCGCCAGGGTCCTTGCATCATATGTATCCTTCATCCAGCCAGCAGGAGTGCACCATGAAGACAAGAACAGAACGCGATACCTTTGGTCCGATAGAAGTCGACAGCGAATGTCTGTGGGGCGCGCAGACGCAGCGCTCGCTCGCGCATTTTCGCATCTCGAGCGAGCAGATGCCGCATGAATTAATTATTGCGCTGGCTGAAGTCAAACGTGCAGCGGCGCTGGTCAATCTGGCGCTGGGCAAACTCGACAAGAAGAAGGCCGATGCGATCGTCGGCGCTGCTGAAGAAGTAATCGCCGGCCTGCATCCGCACGCGTTTCCACTCGCGGTCTGGCAAACCGGTTCCGGCACGCAAACCAATATGAACATGAATGAAGTGCTGGCCAACCGCGCCTCGGAATTGCTCGGCGGCGAGCGCGGTGAGCAACGTCTGGTGCATCCCAACGACGACGTCAATCTGGGTCAGTCATCGAACGACATTTTCCCGACGGCGATGTATGTGGCCGCCAGTCTGGGCGTCACGCATAAATTGCTGCCGGCGCTGCATGCTTTGCGCACTACGCTGCAGCACAAGGCGGAAGAATTTGCCGATATCGTCAAGATAGGGCGCACGCATTTGCAGGATGCGACGCCGCTGACGCTGGGGCAGGAATTTTCCGGCTATGTCGCGCAGCTGCATCATGCCGAGCTGGGCATAGCGGTGTTGCTGCCGTCGCTGCATGAACTGGCAGTCGGCGGCACGGCAGTCGGCACCGGCTTGAATACGCATCCGGAATTCGGTACGCGGATGGCGGCTGAGCTGACGCGACGCACCGGCGTGCATTTCAAAAGTGCGGCGAATAAATTTGCCGCGCTGGCGGCGCACGATGCGATGCTCAGCGTGCACGGCGGCTTGAAAACGCTGGCGGCCACGATGATGAAAATCGCCAACGATGTGCGCTGGCTGGCATCCGGCCCGCGTTCCGGCCTCGGCGAACTCAGCATTCCTGAGAACGAGCCAGGCAGCTCTATCATGCCGGGCAAGGTCAATCCCACGCAAAGCGAAGCGGTGACGATGCTGTGCTGCCAGGTGTTCGGCAATGATGTCGCGCTCAATTTTGGCGGCGCCTCGGGAAACTTCGAATTGAATGTCTTCAAGCCGCTGATGGCGCACAATTTCCTGCAAAGCGTCAGGCTGTTGAGCGATGGCATGCATGGCTTCGATGTACATTGCGCACAAGGGATAGTGGCCAACCGTGCGCGCATCGCCGACCTGATGGCGCGCTCCCTGATGCTGGTGACGGCCCTGGCGCCTCATATCGGTTACGACAAGGCGGCACAGATTGCCAAGCAGGCACATCACGATGGCACGACGCTGAAGGAAACAGCGCTGGCCATGGGATTTGTGACGAGCGAGGAATTCGAGCTCTGGGTGCAGCCGCAAGAGATGATACATCCGCGCTGAGCCGGGTCGGCAGGCCAGTCCTCGAACAGGGCTGGCAAGATAATGTGAGGCTGGATGAGAAAGCGGCCCTGGTGGAAAATTTCACCAGGGCCGCAGCGCAGTTTGCCGGACGCACCGGCAGACTGCATCGAATATCAGCTTGCGCTGTATTCGTTCTGTATTGCTTATTTGCCGGCAGCGCCCAGGCAACGTGATTTTTCAGCGCCCGTCAGGGCATCACATTTTTCCTTTTGCACGGCGACGTTGGCATCTTTCTTGTCTTCACGTGCATCCTTGCGTACTTCGGAAATTTCCTTGGCTGCCTTGGCATCAGTCACTGCTGCGGTTTTTGCAGCCTTGGCTTCTTTTACGCAGACATCCTTGTCATTGCCGGTCAAGTCATCGCATTTTTCCTTGGCGACTTCGTAATTTGCATCAGCGATATCGGTGCGTGCTTTTTTATGCGCCTTGTCGGTGCCTTTGTAGGCAGCTTCGGCTTCTGCGGTGACTTTTACCTGCGCTGCCTTGGCTTCTTTAATGCAGACATCCTTGGCGTTGTCTTTCATGCTGTCGCAAGCTGTGCGCGCAACCTTGTAGTCTGCCTTGGCACGATCTTTCGCTACTTCGTAATTCGCTTTTGCTTCGTTTGGTGCTGCATGCGCAGCCGAGATGAAGCCGAAACTGGCGGCAGTCATGACGATCATTGAGAGTGCTTTTTTCATGATGTGTCCTTTATTGTTTGCAGTGAGTTATTGATGCAGGCAATCAAACGCGGCAGAGCGCATTCGATTGCCGTTCTGATTTACAGAAAGCGCTTGTCGTCGCGGTTGCGTTCTTCAAACGACTGGATCTGCTTTTCAGCTTCATCCTTGGTGACGCCGTAGGCTTCCTGTATCTGGCCTGCCAGCTGGTCGCGTTTTCCGGCGATGGTGTCGAGATGGTCATCGGTGAGTTTGCCCCACTGCTCTTTGACGCTGCCCTTGAGTTGTTTCCAGTTACCTTCGATAACGTCCCAGTTCATAACATTCTCCTTAAACTAATTAACACATGCGGCATAAGTGCCTGCCTATAGCTACGCAATATGCGGGCCATATTTTTTATGTATGAAAATCAGTCACTTACAAAAAAAACGTTATTTTTCTTGTAAGGATTTCAGAGTAAATTGCAAACGCTACATGCAGGCGGGAAGTGCATGTCTTGCCTTGCAGCAGGTTGAAGCATGCTCAATCGCAGATACTGTGCAGGCGCAGGGAAGTGGCAGGGGAACGCAATCAAACGCCAGTGTTATGCGTATTGCCTGGTACGGCATTCCGGTGGGCATCGTAGCGCAGGGTGCCAAACCATAATGCGTATTGACGGGTAAAGCTTGCGCCCAGAAAAAAGATTTGCGCTGAGTAATAGACCCAGAGCAAGAGCGCGACCAGGGATCCGGCGGCACCGTAACTGCTGGCGATGCCGCTGTTGCCGAGATACACACCGATCAGGTATTTACCGAAGATGAAAAGCCCGGCTGTTCCCAATGCGCCTATCGACACGTCGTGCCATGAAAGTTTGATTTGCGGCAGCGTCTTGTAAATGATGGCAAACAAACTGGCGATCACCGCGAAGGAAACCAGGTCGGATACCGGTTGCAGGATAAAGGCGGCGTCTTTCCACATGCCGCCCCAATAACGCTCGAGCAAGGCCAGTCCGGCGCTGACCACCAGCGAAACCAGTAGCAGGAAGGCGAGTACCAGCACCATGCCAAATGACAGCAGGCGTACGCGCAATACTTCCAGCCATCCTTCCTGCCGTGCCATCGGTACATGCCATATTTCATCGAGGCTGTCTTTCAGCTCGGCAAAAATGGTGGTGGCACCTATCAGCAAAAAGATACTGGCAATAATGGTTGCAGTGCGCCCCAGTTCCGGGTTGTGTGCATTGGCGAGCATCGCTTCTATCGCCTGGGCGCCGTTAGCGCCGACCAATCCTTCGAGCTGGGAAAAGATCTCGCCCTGTGCCGCCTGGGTGCCGAATACGGCGCCGGCAATCGCAATCGCCAGAACCAGGATGGGCGCCATCGAGAACAGCGTGTAGAACGCAACGGCGGCGCCTTTGCTGCCACCGCGCTGCGTGAACCATTCCAGCACCGAGCTGGTGACGACGATACGTGCGCGCCGCCAGACCGAGAGTTCTTCTTCAGTGGAGGGATCTGCCGGGGCGATGGCAGCAATAGGGGGGGAAGAGTCGGTCATGGGCGGTTTGTCGTGTGGGCTGCGGGCATGTCGTGCATCAATGAACTTACATCATATACATGCGAGTCGGCGAGATCTGAAAAGTTGCGGCAGCAAGCAGCGATCTGCTTCAATTGCAGGATTTGTTTTGCGACACAGCCCAGTCAGTTCTGATCTTGAATATACCGGCCTCGCTAGCGGCCAGCCTTATCTTGGTAATGGCTGGAACTATTTCGGCTTGGCAATATCTGATTAAGCGTTTGCACTCAGTACGGATGCTGCTATGCTGGTTTGCACCAACAATAAAATTTCGGCGATCAAGCATGGTGTTTTCATGCGCCCTGAAATAATGCCGGCCAGCATACCCGGAATTTTCAAAACCCCCTGATCACGAACAAAAGCGGGCATCATGCGGGGTTACGGCATAACCGCTAGTAAAGCGGCTGCGATCCAGAACAAAAGGCTGATTTCAGTCGCATCATTTTATATGCAGGGGAGCTCATCTCATGGTCCAATTTATGGGATACCGCAAGTTATTCAAGCCTTTATATGCACCGCTCATTTCTGCCTTTTTCATCATGGCAGTCGGTGCATTCGCAATCTATAACGCCTCGCAGGATTTCTGGATACTGGATTACCGGCTCTCCTATATTGTGCCTATCAGCGCCAATACCGGCATTGTTTTTGTACTGGCCGGACTTGCGCTGGGATTGCGTTCCCTGGAGATCGCAGGTCGCGTGGCACAGACGGTCGTTGCGACACTGGCCGGCATGCTTGCACTGTTCGTTACTGTGGCGGGATTTTCCGCACTGGCCAGCCATTTTTTTGGCGCCGATATCGTCGGCATCGAGCGTCTACTATCTAACCTGGATATACAAAGGAAGCTGCCGCTGACGACAGCGCCACTGACGGCCGCCGGTTTCATCCTGGCCGGTTTCAGTCTTTTGCTTTTGAATTACCGCAACGCGCGCGGTCACTATCCATCTGAATACACGTCATTCCTGCTGGCCGGCGTGATGGGCATTCCCCTTATCGGTCACATCTATAACGTGATGTCTATCGACGAGCTGGATTCAGCCGAGACGATGGCGCCGTTCATATCGATCATTTTTTTCATCCTCGCAGTGGGGATGCTGTCTGCACGTCCTACCCATCGGCTGATGAGTTTGTGGAACAGCACCTCGCCCGGCGGGCCGCTTTTGCGTCGCCTGTTGCCGAACAGCCTGCTCTTGCTGGTGGTACTCGATTTCGCAATCAAATGGGGTGTGCAAAATCGCTGGTACGATGCGGACAAGGCATCGCCATTGCTGATTTTGCTTAGTTACTCGCTGCTGTTCATTATGTTTTGCCGTACCGCTGCCTTGCTGAACCGGGAATACGAAGGCCGGCAAAAGGGCGAGGCGGCACTGGCAGAAAGCAATGCACTGTTGCGCGCGGTCAGCGACAACACGCCGGATGCAATTTTCGTCAAGGATCGCAGCGGCCACATGATATTTGCCAATCCTGCCAAGCTGCGTCTGCTGGGCAAGGAAAGGGAGCAGGTCATCGGTTCCCTCAGCGAAAATCTGTATGAGGATCCGGCAGATGCAGAACGTGTCATCCAGGAAGATCTCAGCGTACTGGTAGAGGGCCGGCCCAAGGTCTTTGAAACCACGACGAAATATCCCGCTGGCGTGCGTACCTTGCACTCGACCAAGGCGCCATGGTTGAATGCCGAAGGCCAGATCATGGGATTGGTCGGCATCAGCACCGACATTACCGAGCGCAAGCGCATGGAGGATTCGCTGAAGGCGCATGAAACGCAACTGGAAGCGCTGGTTGCAGCGCGCACCTTTGAAGTCAGCGAATTGATCGGCCATCTGGAGACGACCCGGGAAGAGGAAAAACGGGCGATCGCCAGGGAGTTGCACGATGATCTGGGTGCTGCGCTGACGGCGCTGAACATGCATCTGTCACTGATTTTTCAGCAAATGCCAGCCGAGCCTAGATTTACCGAACGCTCGTTCAAGATCAAGGCCTTGCTGAGTTCGATTACCGATGCGACGCGACGCATACAGAATGGCTTGCGCCCGGACAAGCTGGATGTGTTCGGCATCAAGATTGCGATTGCGGAACAGGCCGCAGAGTTTGAGAAATACTCGGGCATCGTTTGCAATGTCAGCCTGCCGGACGACCAGCTGGTCTATGCGCCACGCGTGGATATCGCCCTGTTCCGCATGGTGCAGGAAGCCTTGAACAATATCGCCAAGCATGCACAGGCCACGCACGTCGACGTGGTACTGGATGATACGGATGATGAAATCATGCTCACGGTGCGCGATAACGGTATCGGCATCCCGATGGAAAAGGCTACCAATGTGGGAACGCATGGTTTGCGCGGCATGCGCGAACGGGCAGGTTATCTGGGTGGTTTTGTGAAGGTCAGCAGCGCAGCGCAGGGCAAGGGGACGATGATAGTCGTCGTGATTCCGAAGACCGCAGCCAATACCCAAGTTGCAACGGAACATGCGGTGGAAGCTGGTAACTGACGCAGTGCTTGAATGGGCAAGCGCTGCTGTTGCCGGGGCCGCCGCTTACTGAGTCTGTCTGATGTTCAAGCGAAATTCAAGCGCGACTCAAACGTGATTCAAGCGCGGCTGTGACATGCAAAATTGGCGCTGCTCAAGTCTTTCAATAATTCAAACAGTTGCGGAAACTCTGAAGTCTTGTCGAAGAAATGGTTGACGCCATATTGTCGTCCGACGCGCCGGAAAACCTCGGTGGCGTTGTTACTGCAGATGATTTTCAGTGGGTCTGGGCTTTTTCTTTCCGAGATCTGACGCAGCAGATTGATGCCATTGCCTTTCTTGAGCTGTATATCGACAATCAGGATATCGCAGGGCTGCGTGTTCAACTGTTTCAATGCATCGTCTTCCGATTCCGATACGCCAGCCATCACAACGCCTGGAATCATTGCCATATTTTCTATCATCAACTCTCGTATATCGACAGAATCTTCTACCAGGAAGATGCGCAATGGATGACAGCTGGTATCCATGGGCATATTTGTTGTTTCGTTCATATTTAGACCGCTTTTAAGACTGCTGCATGCTGTATCGGAAAGACATTGCTGCCTTTAAAATAAAAATGTATCTAGTCGATCAAGTTCTGTTTGATCGCGTAATAAATGATGCCGGCATTATTTTCCATGTTCATTTTCTGCAGTACACGGGCCCGGTAGGTACTCACTGTTTTCACACTCAGGCAAAGCTCATCCGCTATCTTCGTCACGCCCTGGCCCTGGCATAGCTTGTAGAAAATTTCATACTCGCGTTTGGACAGCGTTTCATGCAAGGGTTTCTCTGCATTCGGGTCGACTTCTGCCGTCAGCAATTCCGCCACCGTATGGCTGATGTATTTGTGGCCGCGCAATATGGTCTGGATCGCATTGACCAGTTCTTCCGCCAAGGCTTCCTTTTGCACATAGCCGCTGGCACCGCTGCGCAATATCTGCACTGCATAACGACTCTCCGGGTGCATGCTCAGGATCAGCACCGGCAAGTCAGGTTTTTCGCGCTTGATCTGGCGCAAGACTTCGACGCCGCTTTTGTCCGGCATATTGATATCGAGTAAAACGATATCCCAATCCTGCGCACGCACCAGGCGGATGGCTTCCTGTGCAGTGGCGGCTTCGCCTTCTATCTTCATGTCGGGAACTTGCGCAATGAAATATTGCACGCCCGCACGGACCACTGCATGATCGTCGACTACCAGAATTTTTATCATGATGTATGCGGGCTCAACAAGCCATCGTCAAGTGCGGGCCTGAACACTGTAGGGGCGCATCTGCGGGATGGGATCATGTAAAAACAGTTTGGCTTGATATTCATTCAAACGATTGTAAAGGGTTTTAAGACTCACACCTAGTACCTCTGCCGTCAGCGTTTTATTGCCGCCACAGTGACCCAGGGTGGCGTAAATCAGGCGTTGCTCTGCCTCGGCCAGTTTGCTGCCAAGCGGGACGGTGACGCAGTCGCTGGCTTGATCGTCCGTTGCTGCCTGGGCCGGATTGACCGCCAGCACGATGTCCAGCTCCTGATCGGCAAGGATATAGGCGCGGTGCACGATGTTTTTCAATTCGCGTACATTGCCGGGCCATGAATATTCATTCATCAAACGCCACGAAGCGCGTGAGAAATTCTTGCTGCTGCCTTCTTCTTCATTGAGTTGATCGAGGAAGAGTTGCGCCAGCAGGCGGATGTCTGAGCCGCGTTTGCACAGCGTCGGCACATTGATCGGAAAGACAGCCAGGCGATAGAAAAGATCGCTGCGCAGCGCACCGCTGGCCACCGCTTCCAGCGGGTCGCGATTGGTGGCGGCAACGACGCGTACCTTGACCTCGGTTTCTTCGTCGGCACCTATGCGATAGAAGCGGTTGCTTTCCAGCACACGCAAAAGCTTGACCTGCATGTCTAGCGACATCTCCGTGACTTCATCGAGGAATAGCGTGCCGCCATCGGCGCGCTCGAAACAGCCTTTTTGCATGCGTACCGCGCCGGTAAAGCTGCCGCGCTCGTAACCGAATAATTCGGCTTCTATCAGCTGTGGCGATACGGCGCCGCAATTCAACGCAACAAAGGGGCGGTCTTTTTCCTTGCTCATTTTGTGTATCACGTTGGCGACCAGTTCCTTGCCCGTGCCGCTGGCACCGACGATCAGGACGTTGGCGCTGGTAGGGGCGACCTTGCCTATCATCTGGAATAAATGCTGCATCGGCTCGGATGCGCCATACAGGTCGCCGCAGCGGGATAGCGTCTTCGTGCTCAGCGTCGACAAGCCGACGACATTGCCACATGCATTCAATCCATTCGACATAGGGTTTTCCTCTGTTAAAACATCTTGCAGTATTTACAGAGTTGATTGTGGTCGAATTGAAAATTTTGCAGAATCGGCGCTTGTCCGATTCTGCTGTGAGAATGCACTTACAAGCAGAGGAAGGGATTTGTGGGTGGAGCCTGGTTTATTTCGCCATCCATACTGCGCTTTGTTGCCGGACTACATCGCTCAGTGAGCCGCTCTTTTCATAGCTGGCGCGTAACCAGTCGGCATCGGACTGGCCGCTTAACACACGCTGACGCAATAATTCGAGTGCCTCTGTGGTGCCCAGTTCCTCGGCCACATCGGCCAGCAACTCAAAGGTTTCGAGGATATCTTCCTTGATAGCTACCTGCGTGGCCGTGACCGGGTTGATCAGCGCGCCATTCAAGCCGAAGCGGCAGGCCTGGAAGCGGTTGTAGGAATATGTCAGATAAGTATCCGCGGCCGGCTGCAAGGATTGCTGCGCAAAATAATATTTGCTCAGGGTTTGCGCGTAGGCGCCCAGCGCGACGGCGGTTTCTATCGTCAGCGGCGTATCGCAGACGCGGATTTCCACCGTGCCGTATTCAGGCTTGGGACGGATATCCCAGTAAAAATCCTTCATGCTGGCGACGATGCCCAGATGCGACATCTTGTTGAAGTAGGCATCGAAGGCTTCCCAGTCATTCAGGAAGGGCATCGTGCCGCTGAGCGGAAAGGCATTGATGCTGGTCAGGCGTGAGGACTGGAAACTGGTGTCTACGCCCTGATAGAACGGCGACGATGCCGACAGCGCGATGAAATGCGGCATGTGGCGCGCCAGCAGGTGCGACAGGCGGATCGCTGCATCGCCGCTGGCGCAGCCGATATGGATGTGCTGACCGTAGACGGTGAACTGCTTGGCCAGGTAACCGTACAGATCCGACACCAGGCGGTAGCGGTCGGTCGGGTAGATGCGCTGGTCTTCCCAATGCTGGAACGGATGCGCGCCGCCGCCGGCGAGGCCGAGATTGAGCTTGTCTGCGGCCGCTACCAGCAGGCTGCGCATGGTCGTCAGTTCGGCCAGCATTTCGACATGGTCGGTATGCACCGAGGTGGCAATCTCTATCATGCTTTCGGTGATCTCGGGCTTGATGTCGTAGCCGTGTTCAGTCTTGTTGATGATCTGCAGCAGGTCGTCGGAGCCGCGCGTCAGGTTGTAGTCGCGCCGGTTGACGATTTGCAGTTCCAGTTCCACGCCCATCGTCAGCGGCGTCGAGTTGTTGAATTCGAGCATAGAGTTTTCCTTGATCAGTTCTTGGCTTCGCCTGAAGCGACCAGTGCATAGCGGGTGCAGATTGGGCCCAGCAGTTCGAGTATCACGAGTATCGAGACGACCAGCGCGCTGAGTTGTGCGCCGAATTGCGGATAGTAGCCCACTGCGTGCTGCACCATGATGATGTTGAAGCCCGATAGCGGCACCAGGCCGAGGCCGAGCAGGGCGCCTTTGCGCAGCGTCACGCCATTCAGGCGCGCCATGCCGGTCGTCATGATGATGGCGATGGTCAGGCGCAATCCGATGAAGGCGAGCACGACCGGCCACAAGGTCAGCAAATGCTGCAGTTCGAGTTTGGCGCCGGCGAAGACGAACAACGCGACATAGAACAAGCCGCTGAACTGGCTCAGGTCCGGCTCGACAATCGCATGGCGCGCATCATAGCTGCGGCTGGCGATGCCGAACACCAGCAGCGCGATCAAGGCCGACAGGTTCAACATGACGGCGATGCCGACCGTGCTGGCGATCAGCGCCAGTACGAGTATCAACTGGGCCTGGCTGTCGCGCCCCAGCCATAACCCTATCCATACCAGCAGGCGGCTGATGATCCAGCCCAGTGCCGCCGAACCCAGCAGCAGGTACAGCGGATGGAGGATGTAGCTTTCCCAGCCGGCTTCATATTCGACATGCACGGCAGCCAGGCCCATCGAAAAAACGATGAAGGCCAGCGCATTGCCGATGACGACGATATTGAGCATGCGCTCGGTCAACTGGCCTTCCGCCTTGACTTCGCGCACCACATTCAGAATCACGGCAGGGGAAGTCGCCATGCCGAGCGCCGCGACGATGCTGGCGACCAGCTTGCTGACGCCGAATTGCGTGAGCAGGATAAACAGGGCAATGAAGGTGATCGTGCTCAGCGCCACGCCGGTGATGAGCAAGCCCTTTTCGCGCAGCAGCCATTTGTAATCGACGCGGCGCCCGAGTTCGAACAGTACCAGCCCGAGGGCGAGATCAACCAGCAGGCCGATTTCGCTCAACAGCGAGGCATCGATCAGGTTGAGCGCGGACGGTCCGATCAGCAAACCTGTCAGTACATAGCCGGTGATGGCCGGGATTTGCGGGAATATGCGCCTGAGCAAATGTGCGCCCAGTACGCCTGCTATCAGCAGCAGGCCGGTGGCCGTCAGTACATTGAGTGCATGCGGCAAGATCGGAAAGAAACTGTGTGATGTCATGTTGATCCCGGTAATTTGAAAACAGGGCATTTCAGACAAATTGAAATGTCACATATTGCTGGAGCAGGCTTGCTGGTCGGTTCTGGCTGACAGGTGGCCGCGAGATGATGTGATCAGCTTCATGCATGGATGTTCCCGGGCAGCTTGCGTATGCAATTGCAATCCGGTTGTGCGGCACTGTGATGCATGCAATGCATCATCCTGCTGTGTCGCGATCTGACTTTGTTAATTAACGGAGATACCGTTTTATAAATTGGACTGCGAAAAGTGTAGCAGCAGTTCCATGAAAAAGTCGCGGATTTTTTGCCATCCGGACGCGGCATGCAAATAGACAAACAGCACAGAGTATAAAGGAAAATATTTTTCCGTTATATCTGCGCTGTTTATCAATCTTTAAATCAAGCGTTTAAATTTAAAATTTAAGTCAGGCACTTAATTGAGGCGTTTGCCTGACACGGTTAATGCAGTTTTACCCGGGGTGAGGTTTTGCGCTGCAACCAGTGCCCCAGCGTATCGGCAACCGTGCGCACCAGGCCGTGCAAGGCCACCAGATGCATGCGGTACAGGGAAATGTACAGCATGCGCGCCAGTATGCCTTCGATAAACAGGGTGCTGCCGATCAACGGCCCCATCAGGTTGCCGACTGCATCAAAGCGGCCTAGCGAGACGAGCGAGCCGAGATCGCGATATACAAACGTCGGCAGTGCTTGTCCGGCGAGTCGTTTTTGCAGCGCATCGAGCAGGAAGCTGGCTTGCTGATGCGCGGCCTGCGCGCGTGGCGGTATCGTGCTGTTTTTTTCCGGCCACGGGCAGGCGGCACAATCGCCGAAGGCAAAAATGTCGGGATCGATTTCGGTCTGCAAGCTTTGCTGCACGATGATCTGTCCCAGGCGGTTGACCGGCAGGCCGAGTTCGCCCAGGATTTGCGGCGCGCGTATGCCGGCGGCCCACACCGTCAGATCGGCCGGTATGCTTTTGCCGTTCGCCAGCAAGACCGCTTTTTCCTGCACTTCCGACACCTTCGCATCCGTCAGCACAGCGATGCCCAGCTTGTTCAACAGCGCGGTGGTCTTGATCGAGATGGCTTCCGGCAAGCCTGACAATATGCGGGGACCGGCTTCGATGACCGTGATGCGGATATCGCGCACCGGATCGAGCTGATGCAAGCCGTAGGCGCCCAGTACTTCAGCCGTATTGCGCAACTCGGCCGACAGCTCGACGCCGGTGGCGCCGGCACCGATGATGGCGATATCGAGCGTCGGGTGGGCCTGGTCTGCATGCATATCGATTGCATGTTCGGCGCGCATGCACAGTCCTATCATGCGACGGCGGAAATGCTCGGCCTGGCTCAGCGTATCGACGGCGATTGCATGTTCGGCTGCGCCCGGCACGTTGAAAAAGTTGGTGATGCTGCCTATCGCCAGTATCAGGGTATCGTAGGCAAGCTCGCGCTGCGGCAGCAATTCGATGCCGTCATCGTCGGCCAGGCTGCCGATGGTGATGAGCTTGCGATTGCGGTCTATGCCCTTGAGTTCACCCTGCTGGAACACGAAACGATGCCAGCGTGCCTGCGCTGCATATTCGAGCTGATGGGTGTTGGCATCCATGCTGCCGGCTGCCACTTCATGCAGCAAGGGTTTCCAGATATGGGTGGATGAACGGTCGACCAGTACCACGCTGACCTTGCCGCTTTTGACCATCTTGTTGCCGAGTGCAGTTGCCAGTTCCAGTCCGCCTGCACCGCCGCCGACGATCACGACGCGATGCGGCGTGCCTGCAGTGCCGGATGATCGCTGTCGTGTTGTTGCGTCCGGACTCTCATCGATAGTGCTGTTTGTCATGATAGAACCTCTCCAATGCTATTTAAAATTCTTTGGAAGCGTTCATGGCGTGGCGGCCTGCAGCCCGGGCATGAAGACGATGCGATAAGAACAAGCATAATGCATATTTGCTGCATTGCGGCAATATCGATGCAACTTTTTAGTCCGGAATTTTTTTGCACATCGCCCGGGTAGGGCGGGCAAATATTGCGCATGCAAGTGGCGTGATGGTGTCAGTCAAAGGCGAAATTGTAGAACAGCGACAAGGCGCTGCTGGTGCCCGCTTCGCCTTCCAGCGTGATGCGCGGCGTCAGCGTATAGCGCAGCAAGAGCACGCTGCGTGTGCTTTCCAGTCCTTGCTGATAGCTGACGTAGAGTCGTGACGAGATCTTTTTCCCGAGCGTGACGATGCGCTGCTGCAGATTGCTGCCGCTGCTGCCTATGCTGAAATCATCGAGCCCGAAAGCGGTGGCGATTTGCGCCTGCAGCCCGGCTGCCGTGCCTTGCGTCAGCAGCGAACTGGCTGCACTTTGCAATGCGCCCAGATCGCTATCGCTGGTGCCGGACAAGCCGCGCCCCAGCACCAGCCAGGACAGTTTTTCCGCATCCGGTACGGTGGGTTCGGAAACCAGCGTGATGCGCGGTGTCATGACCGTGCCGCGTACCGACACGCCGGCGGCAACTTCCTGTCCCCGGCGCATGGCCAGGATATCGAGCGCCGGATTATTCAGCGGGCCGTTGAAACGCAGCAAGCCCTGTTCTATCGCCAGTTCGCGTCCATAAGCCTTGAATGTGCCGGAGGCCACCCGCAAGTTGCCTTGCGCGCGCAGAGTATCGCCGGCATTGGCCAGCAGGCGCAGCTGGCCGACCAGCAAGGCATCGATGCCGCGTCCGCGCAAGCGTATGCCATCTCCCAGGCCGATATCCAGATCGAGCGCAATCGCAGTCTTCTTGCCTTGCTGGCCATCCCGGCCGACGATCACGACATCATCCGACAGCTCGGGTGTATCCATCGTGCCGATGTCGAGCAGGCCGGAATTGATTTCAAATTTGCCATTCGCCTTTGCACTGCCGTCACGCCAGCCGAGCACGCTGTCGCCACTGATGACCAGCTTGCGGTCGGAGCGATCGATCAGCTTGTAATGATCAGCCTTGAGCGTCAGTTCCAGCGCCAGCTGTTCGCGCACCATGCTGAGCGGACCGGAAATGCTCAGGCTGCCCTCGTTTTGAAAACCGAGATTGCTGATGTAGAGCTGGTCGTTCCTGAATTCACTGCGCAACACACCCTGTTTCAGGTCTATGCCGGTATCGGTAAACAGCAGACGCAATCTGTCGGCGGCGACGGTGCCGGCGTATCCGGGTTTTCTGTATGTGCCATTCAGCGTGACATTGCTTTGCAGGCTGCCTTCGGTGACCAGCGATGGGCTCAGCATCGGTCCCAGCCATCCCAGCGTCGGTGCATTGATGCGTACGCTGCCGGACAGGGGAGCATCGGGCGCAATTGAAAAGCGCGTGGCACCGCCGATGCCGGTGTTGAGGCTCGCATCGATCTGCCCGGTTTGCTTGCCGTCGGCCAGCAGCTTGAAGGCGATGCGTCCCTTGCTGGCCGTCGCACTCGCGTTCAGCGTATGCAAGCCGAGTGCCAGCGCGGCATTGCTGCGCATGACGATATCGCCGCTTTCCCGGCGCACGCTGAGACTGCCATCGAGCTGGTCGCCCGGGTTCAGCTGCCATGCGCCAGCCAGCTTCAGGTCGCCGCCAATTGCGGGCGCTGGTTTCAGATAAGGCAACAGTGCCGCGATTTGCAGGTGCTCGAAGCTGCCGCGCGTCGCCAGGCCGCGCTCGTTGCGGATGAATTGTTCGACCGTGATATTTACATTGTCGGTATGCAGCCTGAATTGATCGAGCTGCAGCTGTTGGCCGGCAAGCATCAACGGCGCGGGCGCTTGCAGTTTGGCGGCAAAACGGCCGCTAGCCTCCAGTGTATTGATCATCCCTTGCCAGCGCGGATGGCGCGCCAGATCCTGCCAGCCGCCGCTGGCAGTCAGCTTCCAGTTCTGTTCGCGTTCCGTCAGCGTGGCGTTCACGCCATGCTGTGCGGTCGTGCCGCGCACATCCAGATTGAAGTTTTCTGCCTGCAGGCTGTCACCGGAGATGCCATCGGCACGCAGGTTCAGCAGCAGCGGAGCGCTGGCTTGCCGGGAAAATTGTGCCTGCGCGCCCAGCTGCGCTACCCGCTGTCCGGCAGCATGGATGCCGAGTGCCGTCGCATTGATATCGGCGCGGCTCAACAGTGCGGCCTTGCTGTCGAGATTCAGGCTGATGTCGGTCTTGCCTTGCGTGTGGTCGATTTTTATCTGGCCGGGCACGCGTATCTTGCTGCCTTGCCATGCGGCGCTGATGCGCGGTTGCTGCACCTTGCCGCTGATCTCGCCGCTGATCTGCAGCGCCCCGGCAAAACCTGCGCCCAGTTGCTCCATGGCTGGCGCATCCACGCCATAGCTGATGCGTGCATCGTTGCCGGCCAGCCTGCCTTGTGCACTAATTTGATTTGCGCCTGCATTCAATACCAGTTTCGGCACCAGCAGGGTATCTGCGCGCAACTGCAACTGGCCGGCGCCAGTCAATGGATGGCCGGCGAGCTGGCTATCGTTGATGCGGAAGGCGATGTCGGTTTCCAGCACCGGCAGCCGCGTGCCGCGCAATGAAAAATCACCATTGAGACGCAATGCCGGCAATTGCGGAAAATCGCCGAGCTCGCGCAACTGGAATCTGCGCACCACGCCCTGCGCATCGAATGCCTGTTTGCCGTTCAGCGCAAAGTGCGCGGTTGCATCGATCGCACTGTCGCCTGCGCGCAGTTGCATGCGGTCTATCGTGATCGCTGCATCGGCAATCAGCGCATGCGCATCCAGCATCAATTTGTTTTTTTTCAGCGGCTCGCTCAAGGTCAGCGTGAAATCCTGCTTGCCATCGGCATGGCGCATGTCGAGATTGCCGCTCAGCCGGGTCGCGCGCATGCGCTGATCCAGCCGGTGCAAATCAAGCGCATCGGTTTTCAGCGTCAGCGCGAGCGCACCCTGGGTGTAGCGGCCGCTGCCT
>NZ_JAUSME010000136.1 GCF_030645555.1 Herminiimonas sp. | reverse complement strand
TCGGTCTGCGCACGCCGGGAGATCCGATGCGCATACGCGCGCTTGCAGCACATTTGCAGGGACGCCTGGTAGACAATTTCGAATATGCGGTTCTGGGTACGCCATGCGAACGTACTCTGAAAGGCGAGATCTGCATCTTTGCAACGGACATCCAGTCGATGTTCCCGCGCCACAAGATAATGAAAGGGCAAAGCTGGGACAGTTATGCCGGCGCCGCCTTGCGCGATGCAAACGGCCAGGTAATCGGCGTATTGGCCGTCATGCATAGCAAACCCTTGCGCAATCCGGACCTGATCCGGTCCCTGCTGCAGGTATTCAGCGAACGGGCTTCAGCAGAGCTGGAGCGCAAGCGGGCAGAAGAAGAATTGCGTCTGAGTGAGCAGCGCTTCGCCACTATTTTCCACTCCACGCCGGTGCCGATGTTTGTCACGCAGGTCAGCAGCAACAGCGTGATCAAGGACGTCAACAGTGCATTCGAGAGTCTGTTCCTGCGCTCGCGGGAATCTGTCGTCGGCAAGAATACGCTGGACCTTGCGATGTATTGCAATCCGGATGACAGGGTCTCCTTGCTGGAAGATCTGAAAGTAACCGGCAGCCTGGAAAATCACGAAGAAGTATGGATGTATCGCGGCGACAACAGCAAAGTACTGATACAGTTTTCGGGTCATGTCTTTTTTCTTGAAGGCGAACAATTCGGCATTCTGACCTGTCAAGACGTGACGGAAAAACGCCTGATTGAAACTGAAATCCTCGAATTCAATGCAACGCTGGAAGACCGCGTCATCGAGCGCACTGAAGAATTACAGCAAGCTAATCAGGAACTGGAAACCACGCTGGATGCATTGAATCTGGCGCATGAAGAATTGGTCAACAGTGAAAAACTGGCAGCGCTGGGCGCACTGGTAGCCGGCATTTCGCATGAACTGAATACTCCTATCGGCAACAGCCTGATGGTAGCCAGCACTCTCAGCGATCAAACGTCGAAACTGCTCGAGAATTACCGCGGCAACCAGGGCATCAAGCGCTCCAGCCTGGAAAGTTATATCAACGATGTCGACAAGGCCGGCGATATCCTGGTACGCAACCTGCATCGTGCAGCCGATCTGGTCAACAGCTTCAAACAGGTAGCCATAGACCAGACCAGTTCACAAAGGCGGACTTTTTCACTGGAAGAACTCACCAGTGAAATCCTGCTGACCTTATGGCCGGTGATACGCAAAACGCCCTTCACCGTCGAGCAAAGCATCCCGGAAGACCTGATCTTCGACAGTTACCCCGGCCCGCTCGGACAGGTGTTGAGCAATTTGATCAACAATGCGCTGCTGCACGGTTTCGAGGGAAGAAATCAGGGCCTGGTCGTGATTGCCGCACGCAGCAATGTAGATGGCTGGGTCGAACTCACGGTCAAGGATGATGGGGTGGGGATTCCGGCAAGTAACCTGAACCGGATTTTCGATCCATTTTTCACCACCAAGCTGGGCGAAGGTGGTTCCGGCCTGGGCTTGAATATCACGCACAACATCGTCAGCGGCGTGCTCGGTGGCCGTGTCCGCGTACAAAGCGCGGTGGGCACCGGCACCACATTCACCCTGACCTTGCCGCTGGTGGCGCCGCAAAGAAGCAACGACGACGACGCGCTGCATCCCTTGTCCTGAGCACTCTTTCCAGCCCGGCAAGCTGCAACGCAATCAGCGTCCTGGCACTATCCAGGCGCGAAAGCGAATCAGGAATTCCGGCACCGCGACAAAGACGCAGCCGGTAACAAAGGCATTCAGGATCGCGGTCACCAGAAACAACTGCGGGATACTCAATCCCGCCCCCAGCAACACCATCGCCAGCAGTGCCGCCACCACCATGAACAAGGCATTCAGTATGTTCATGCCGGCTATCGTGCGCGAGATACGCGTGGGGTCGCAACGCGTCTGTATCAATGCAAACAGCGGCACGATATAGAAGCCGCCGAACAGGCCTATCATCAGACAATCCAGCAAGATGCGGATACTGCCACCCTGCTGCAGGAAAGCACGGATATCGACCAGCTCCGTATTGGTATAGGCTACGCTGGAAAGGAACAGATCGAAACCGAAAACGGATAAACCGATCGCACCCAGCGGCACCAATCCAAGCTCGACTTTATGGCCGGACAAGCGCTCGCATAATAAAGAGCCAGCCCCTATCCCGAGCGAAAAAATCGTCAACAGCAAAATAAAAATGCCGTGATCGCCATGCAGGTTTTCTTTCGCATACAGCGGAAATTGCGCCAGCAGGATCGCGCCATAAAACCAGAACCATGAGTTGGCCAGCATGGCCAGAAATACCGTGCGGTTCTGCCGCGAAAAACGGATGTTGCGCACCGTTTCAGTCGCCAGATTCCAGTTGATTTTCAGTTCAGGTGCGGGCGCAGGAGAAACAGGAATTGCGCGGCTGGCGAGCCAGCCTGCCACCGCGATGGCCAGCGTGCCACCGGCAACCAGTTCTATTCCCCACGGCTGGTACAGCACCAGCGCAGCGCCCAGCACTTCACCGAGCAGGATGCCGACGAAGGTTCCCATCTCCACCAGACCGTTACCGCCCACCAGCTCTTCCGGTGCGAGTTTCTGCGGCAGATAGGCATACTTGACCGGCCCGAACAACGCCGAATGCAAACCCATGCCTGCCACTGCGGCAATCAACAACCATAAATCATGGCGCATCCAGCCGATCGCGGCGAGCAGCATGATGGCGATTTCAAGCAGCTTGATGTAGCGCACCAGCCTGGATTTTTCAAACTTGTCCGCCAGTTGCCCGGCCAGCGCAGAAAATAAAACGAAGGGCAAAATGAATAATCCCGGGATCAGGTTATTCAGGAAAGCCCTGTCCATCGTGGTCCAGTTCAATGCCTCGAAAGTCAGTATCGTCAGCAGCGCAGTCTTGAATACATTGTCGTTGAATGCACCGAAAAATTGCGTCCAGAAAAAAGGCGCAAAGCGACGCTGCGCGAGCAGGGAAAATTGACTGGACTTGTGCATGAAGAAAATTGGATGGTTTAAAAAAACAGGCGGAGGGTAAGCGCAGACTGCCAACCGGATGTAGCGCCCGGTTCAACAGATTGCAGGGTATGACGACAAGAAATATAAAAGCCGCCCGGGCAAAATAACTGCACGAGCGGCTTTGCTGAATATGCAGCCCTAGCTATCGTGTTCGCTGGCGATCGCAGGAGAACTTTGTATATACGATTTCAGCATTTTGTTTTCAAAGCTTTGAGCTTCAAACACTGCTTTTGCAACGTCGTAGAATGAAATCACGCCGACCAGATTTTTTCCATCAAGTACCGGCACATAACGCGCGTGTTTTTCCAGCATCAGGCGACGGACATCATTGATCTCGGCATCGGCTGCAATCGTGATCGGCTGGGTATTCATGTGCTGACGCACGCTGTCGCGCCCCACTGCCCCGCCATTTGCATGTATTGTCGCCATCACTTCACGGAAGCTGAGCATGCCGATCAGATTGCCGCCCTCCATCACGACCAGCGAACCGATGTCTTTTTCCGCCATCGCATGGACTGCATCCAGCATCGGGCTGTCTGGCGTTACCGTGAAGAGGATGTTTCCTTTTACCTTGAGTATTTCAGATACTTTCATGGGACCACCCTTGAGAGTTATGTTTATACTTCAGATACGTTCAATGTAGCCCAAGCGCCTCGAAAAATCCACAATTCGATGATCTAAATCACAAGAGGGATGGCCTCATCCGGCCGGACGGCAGACCGGTCGCGCCCCTTATCCGAAGCACGCACAGCGCAAATCTGCGCTCATTGCATTCCCTTGCCTCAAGGCTGTCCGTCATTTCCCTGACTGAAATATTCAGCTAGCGATAGCTGTAATCCCTGCTCGACTGCGCACTCTACTTTTTTAGCCAGTATTTCATTGCTGGCGGCATCAAATACGAACATCCGGTAAACATCGGCCAGCGCCAGTTGCTGCGGATTGGCCAGCAGCGTCCAGCGATCCAGGCCATCGGTAATACGCTTGCCCCATTGCACGCGTTTTGGCCCTTCCGCCTTGAGGCGCCCGACCCAGCCGGCATCCAGCATCTTCATCAACAGCGTTTCCACCTCATCAAAACCCAGGCGGGTCTTTGTGCGGATCAGCTTGCTATCGACCAGGGCAGAATCAGCAAAGGTTCTGGCTTCATACAATACCGCCAGCAGCGCCATCGCATCGACAAATGCACTCCCCGGCTGCGGCACATGCCACCACCGTTCATACTTCACGATCGGCAGGGCGGCCACCACCACGGCACCGCCGAGCGTGATCAACCAGCCCAGGTAGAGCCATACCAGAAAGATGGGGAAAGCCGCCACCGCACCATAAACCACCGTATAGGTAGGCACCTTGACCACGAAAACCGCAAACAGACGCTTGACCACTTCAAAGGCCAGCGCAGCCAGCAAGCCGCCGCACAGGGCATCGCGCCATTCCACCAGGCGATTCGGCACGACGATATACAGCGACGTAAAGGCGGCTGTCGTCAACAGGATAGAGATAGACGAATACAGGACGCCGCCGAAAAACGGGATATGCCTTACCGCCCCATTGGTCGCGGTAAACAAGTAGGAAGTCAGCGTAATCGAGGCGCCTATCAACAATGGCCCCAGCGTGACGATCGCCCAATACACCAGGATGCGCTGCGTGATCGGCCGCTTGGTTTTGACGCGCCAGATCTGATTGAATACCCGGTCTATCATCAGCATCATCATCACTGCCGTCACTATCAATGCGACGGCACCGATGGCAGACAGGCCCGTAGCCTTGCTGGAGAACTGCGTCAGATAGCCGAGTATCGTATTGGCAATCCCCTTGGGCATCAGGTTCTGCACGAAGTAGGCTTCGAGCGCAGTACGGAAGGTCTTGAACAGCGGGAAAGTCGTGAAAATCGCCAGCGCTATCGTCAGTATCGGTACCAAAGCCAGGACGGTCGTGAAGGTCAGGCTGCCGGCAACCTGCGGCAAGCGTTCTTCATCCAGCCGGCGTGCCGCAAAACGGATCAGGTTGCGCACCTGCGGCCAGGATAATTCGCGGAAAAGAGAAAATTTGGCTAGCTTCATGCAACGCGTATCGATATGTTCATGGTCTGAAAAAAGGCGCATGAAATTTGCGCCAGTGAGCTGCGATCAAGCATTTGGATGCTTATAAAGCATCCTATAATACCAAGCATGAACTCATCGACGCTCCCCATACTCGTTTTGTATTATTCCCGCCATGGCGCCACACGCAAACTGGCTGAATTCATAGGCCAGGGAATAGACAGCGTCGCCGGTTGCGAGGCACGCCTGCGCACGGTGCCGGCAGTTTCCACGGTAAGCGAAGCCAGCGAACCCGAAGTACCCGGCACAGGCGCTCCCTATGTGGAGCTGCGCGATCTGGAAGAATGCGCAGGCCTGGCCCTGGGCTCGCCGACCCGCTTCGGCAACATGGCTGCGGCGATGAAGTATTTCTGGGATGGCACTTCGTCGCAATGGCTGTCCGGCACGCTGGCCGGCAAACCGGCTTGCGTATTCACTTCCACCGGCAGCCTGCATGGCGGGCAGGAATCGACGCTATTGTCGATGATGCTGCCCTTGCTGCATCACGGCATGCTGCTGCTGGGCATCCCTTACACGCAAGCCGAATTGATGACTACCAGTACCGGCGGCACGCCTTACGGCGCTTCACACTGGTCGGGCGTCAGCGGCACGCAGCCGATCTCGGCCGATACGCGCGCGCTGGCGATCTCCCTGGGACAAAGGCTGGCGCAGACTGCGATCAAATTACGGAGCGCCTGATGCAAACGCAAAATCAAAAAATCATCCACATAGGCGCAGTCGCCAGCCTGATCGCCTTGATCATCCTGTGCATCGCATGGGAAATGGTGCTGGCACCGCTACCCACACGCCCCAATGGCTCATGGCTGGTGCTTAAAGTCATCCCCTTGCTGATACCCTTGCGCGGCATCATCAAGCGCGATCTCTATACGATGCAATGGTCATCGATGCTGATCCTGCTGTACTTCGCCGAAGGCATAGTACGCGGCATGAGCGACAGCGGCTTCTCCGCCACGCTGGGCTGGATAGAAGTAGCGCTGGTGCTGGCTTTTTTCACCTGCGTGATTGCCTACCTGCGGCCCTACAAAAAAGCTGCCAAGGCGCTGGCCAAACAGGCGCTGCAAAAGGCTGCTGAATGAATGCATTTCTCGATGCATGTCGCCGCACCATCGGTGCGCAATATGTATTGACAGCGGCTGCAGAAACCGCGTCTTACCTGACCGACTGGCGCCGCCGTTTGACCGGCAGTGCATGCGCAGTCCTCAAGCCGGCATCGACGGCAGAAGTGGCAGCCATCGTCTGCCTGTGCAATCAGTTCAAGGTGCCTATCGTGCCGCAAGGTGGCAATACCGGCCTCGTGCTCGGCAGCATTCCCGACGCCAGCGGCACTGCGGTAGTCCTTGTACTGACGCGCCTGAATCAGATACGCGCCATCGATCCGGTCAACAATACGATGACGGTCGAAGCCGGTTGCATACTGCAAAACATCCAGCAAGCTGCCGCTGATGCAGAACGGCTTTTCCCGCTCTCGCTGGCATCCGAAGGCAGTTGCACGATAGGCGGCAATCTTGCGTCCAATGCCGGCGGCACCGCCGTTCTGCGCTACGGCAATGCACGCGAACTGTGTCTCGGCCTGGAAGTCGTGACGCCGCAAGGCGAAATCTGGCATGGTTTGCGCGGCTTGCGCAAAGACAATACCGGCTACGATTTACGCGACCTCTACATAGGCGCTGAAGGCACGCTGGGCATCATCACTGCCGCCGTACTCAAACTTTTTCCACAGGCCAAGGCGCAGCGCACCACTCTGGCTGCATTGCGCAGTCCCGACGATGCCTTGCGCCTGTTGACGCTGGCACAACTGCGCTGCGGCGCGGCTCTGACCGGTTTCGAATTGATGTCTTCATACTGCCTAGCCCTGGTCCAGCAGCATTTTCCGCAGATGCACTTGCCGTTTGCAGATGCACATGCGCACTATGTGTTGCTCGAATTGTCCGATGGCGAATCGGAAGCACACGCGCAGGCACTGCTGGAAGGCCTGGTCGGCGATGCGCTGCAACAAGAGATCATCGAGGATGCGATCGTCGCCAGTTCGCTTGCGCAATCGAAGGCGCTCTGGGATATCCGCGAACACATACCGCTGGCGCAAGCTGCTGAAGGCAAGAACATCAAGCACGATGTGTCACTGCCTGTTTCGGTGATCGGTGACTTCATAAGCAGCACAGCCCACCTGTTGCAGCAAGCCTTTCCCGGTGCACGCATGGTGGTTTTCGGCCACCTCGGCGATGGCAATCTGCATTACAACGTCGCACACCCTGAAACCGTATCCGAGGCCAGCTTCCTGGCGCAGCAGGCTGCTGTCAACCGCATCGTGCATGATAGCGTGCACCAGTTCGGCGGCTCCATTTCTGCCGAGCATGGGATAGGCGCCTTGAAACGCGATGAAATCCTGCTGTATAAGACAGATGTCGAAATAAACCTGATGCGCAGCATCAAGCGCGCGCTTGATCCGCTGAACATCATGAATCCAGGCAAGGTTATTTAAGGTCTTTCCCCTTACTCAACTGCGAGACTGCTATGCCATCTACGCTACTGCTGCTTGTCCTTCTCTCTTTCGCCACCCCTGCCTGGTCGATCTACAAGTGCGTATCCGGCGACCGGACTGTCTATAGCGATGCGCCCTGTCAAAATGGCGCAGCCGGCAGCATGAAAGAAATTGTCGTGGCGACGCCTGCAACAGATAGCGCATCTGCACAAAAACAATTGCAGCAAGACAAACAGACCTTGCAGCGCCTGCAGCAGCGCCGCCACAAGGCAGACGCGCAGGAAGAGCGCCAGCAAGCGCAAAGATACAAGGTGGCGGAAGCGAAAAAGAAGAAATGCGCTGAATCGGCGCAACGCGTCAAATGGGCAAATGAAGATGCAGCCAGTGCGCAGCCGAAAACTGCCGAGCGCAGCAAACAAAAGGCCCGCCGCGCCACCGAGAAACATCAACTGGCTTGCGGCTAAGGGCGCCGGACAAAATTTTCCCGATACGGAGCGAAAATATCACGCATGTCAAACTCCGGTCATATACGCTTGTTACGATACGCCCGTGCTCTCATAAAGAGCTACCTTTAGCACCATACCCACGGTTGCTACTACCGGCGCTGGCGGTCGGGAAACATACCAGCACCAATTACCGAAGCCTGCCTGCGTGCAGGCTTTTTTCTTTCCAGCCGCACATACAATGAAATGCTTGATGCATATCAAATTAAGGCATTTTAAAGATGTATTAAAAATGCTATAAATGACGTGCAGTCAGTTTGGGCCGCGATGGATGGCAAATGAACGGCAGCCAGGCTGGCTTTACTCACTCAGGAGATCTCATGAAAACCGTTGAAGAATTCAAAGTCAAGAATGCAGCAGGCAAATCCCTCATCATGCTCAATATCGACAAGGGAATCACTTATCTGGATTACGGCATGGCTCATTTGCCGCGGGATTTCCAGGGATATCTGGTCAAATACACGGACCAAATTGCGCTTTCGCAAAATGACGGCACCTTCAAAATCCAGGACACGAACGAAACTTTCAGCCGCGCTTGAATAGTGCTCATTGATGTTTTCGACCTGCCCGGCTATTACCAGCCCGGCAGGCCGGCTTTTCTCATACCCTGATATCTCCGCAATAGTCGGCATCGACTACCGAGCGCTCGCTCACGCGCATGTACATCCAGTCATTTTCACATTTAACACCAGTGAAAAATGAACGTGTATGCATGCTGAAGGTCTATATACCTGCATAGTTTTTCACTATGAAGATCACAGCAAAATTCCAATAATGGCTTCTTGATTTTCGATGATAGTATTTAAGCCAGCACTACTTTAGTCCAGCCGCTTGTCTCTCAATTCCATTTTTAGAGGTGCATATGTCCAAGAAAAAACTCACCACTGTAGGCGGCGCGCCAGTTCCCGACAATCAAAACGTCCTGACAGCCGGCCCGCGCGGACCACAGCTTTTGCAAGATGTCTGGTTTCTTGAAAAGCTGGCGCACTTCGACCGTGAAGTCATTCCTGAACGACGCATGCATGCCAAAGGCTCGGGCGCGTTCGGCACCTTTACCGTCACCCACGACATCACCCGCTACACCAAGGCAAAAATTTTCTCGCAGATCGGCAAGAAGACCGACATGTTCGTGCGCTTTTCCACCGTCGCGGGCGAACGCGGGGCAGCCGATGCAGAACGCGATATTCGCGGCTTCGCAATGAAGTTCTACACGGAAGAAGGCAACTGGGATTTGGTCGGCAACAATACGCCGGTATTTTTCTTCCGCGACCCGATGAAATTTCCTGACTTGAATCATGCAGTCAAACGCGATCCGCGCAGCAATCTGCGCAGTGCAAAAAACAACTGGGATTTCTGGAGCTCGCTGCCGGAAGCCTTGCATCAAGTCACCATCGTCATGAGCGACCGCGGCATTCCTGCTTCGCATCGCCACATGCATGGCTTCGGCTCGCATACATTCAGCTTCATCAATGCCGACAATGAACGCTATTGGGTGAAGTTCCATTTCCGCACCCAGCAAGGCATTAAAAACCTGAGCGATGCAGAAGCAGAGCAACTGGTCGGCAAGGACAGGGAAAGTGCGCAGCGCGATCTGTATGAGTCGATAGAGAAGAAGGACTTCCCGCGCTGGACGATGGCCATACAAATCATGCCGGAAAAAGATGCAGAAAAAGTTCCGTATCACCCATTCGATCTCACCAAGGTTTGGCCCAAGGGCGATTACCCATTGATCGAAGTCGGCGTGTTCGAGCTCAACCGCAATCCCGAAAATTATTTCGCCGATGTCGAGCAGGCTGCCTTCAACCCGGCCAACGTCGTGCCGGGCATCAGCTTCTCGCCTGACAAGATGCTGCAAGGTCGCCTGTTCTCGTACGGCGATGCACAGCGTTATCGTCTGGGCGTGAACAATTACCAGATTCCTGTCAATACGCCCAAGTGTCCTTTCCATGCCTTCCATCGCGACGGTGCAATGCGCGTCGACGGCAATCATGGCAGCACCCTGCATTACGAACCTAACAGCTACGATGAATGGCAGGAACAGCCGGATTTCCGCGAGCCGCCGCTGGCGATCAACGGTGCAGCCGATCACTGGAACTACCGTGAAGATGATGCCGATTACTACTCGCAACCGCGTGCGCTGTTCAAGTTGATGAGCCCGGCGCAACAACAAGTGTTGTTCGACAATACCGGTCGCGCGATGGGCGATGCGCCGCTTGAAATCAAGCAGCGCCATATAGACAATTGCACGAAATGCGACCCTGCCTATGGTGCCGGTGTAAAGAAAGCGCTGGGACTTTGATCTGAGTGCGGACCGGTGGGCTTCCCCGCTGCCGCCTGAATGAATGTTCATCGTAAAAAATGGCCGGGAATGCTCCCGGCCATTTTTACTTCCGGCTATTTCTTGAAAGCTTAGACAACCTTGAGGGAAATGCTGGGCAAACGATCGATATAGCCTTCCATGACATCACCTCTGACGACCGGGCCCACATTTTCCGGCGTGCCAGAATAAATGATATCGCCCGGCTGCAATTCAAACGCCTTCGATAAATTGCTGATCTGCTCTGCAACCGACCAGATCATGTTTTTCAAGTCCGAACTTTGCTTGACCTGGCCATTGACCTTGAGCCAGATTTTTCCTTCAGTGAAGTTGCCGATACTGGCAACCGGATGTATCGGTCCTATCGGCGCCGATTTGTCGAAGCTCTTGCCGATTTCCCACGGTTTTTCTTCTTTTTTCATTGCTGCCTGCAAGTCACGGCGCGTCATGTCCAGCCCTACCGCATAGCCAAACACATGCTGCAATGCGTTTTCGACGGAGATGTTTTTGCCACCCTTGCTGATTGCTGCCACCAGTTCAATTTCGTAATGGTAATTTTTTGTCAGGGTTGGATAAGGATGATCGCTCACCTGTCCGGGCGCCACGTACTGAATCGCATCGCTGGGTTTTTGAAAGAAGAATGGCGGTTCGCGCGTCGGATCCGAACCCATTTCGCGCGCATGCGCGGCGTAATTACGCCCTATGCAATAAATACGGCGCACCGGAAAGCGTTCAGCACTCCCCACGATAGGAATCGTCGGCTGCGCTATGGAAAAAACTGTTTGATCCTTGCCGCCTGCGCTACGCGGTGCAGCACAACCCGTCACCGCCCCCAAAGTCATCAAGCCCGCCGCCTGCAACATTCCACGCCTGTTAATTTCCGTCATGTCATCTCCTCTTTCGAATTGATCTAACTAAATATGGCAAGTCGCAAAACACCCATCAAGCTGGCGCTCAAAACTTACCTTGAATCAATTTACACGAGTTTGAATCAACAGTGGAATGTCATCCTCTTCTCATGGCTTTGGGAGAAATATGCGTTTGCAATTCAAGTATTTAAAAAGCTATGTTATAGCGCAACTCGAATTTGATAGTGCAATACAGAGTTCGTAATATCCGGAGAAGTAATATTGGTGGACCCAACAGGAATCGAATCTGCGACCCTCAGCTTAGAAGACTTGCCTGCGGAGATTAGGTTTTTCCTTTGTAGGGTATGAGTGCGCCCCCCATCTGTCGCCAATGCGCAAATCTTTGAATATACATATTCGCGTTGCTTGAGCTCGTGTAGACCGCATTCATAGTCGCGCTTGGAAGCGCTCGGTGAAAGCGACAATTGTTTTCTGAAATCTATTGACAAACACTAGCCCTCCCAACTAGATTAGGAATGCGCCACGTCACTGACATGTCAGTTTTGGCGCATTCCTTGCGACGTAGATTTTTGCAGCAAAAAAATATGGGCCAGAAACTGAGTGGCAGCATCATGTCATTGAGGAGACAAAACATAGATTTGCAAAAACTTTATCTTTCACAAAATTTAAAACAAATAATGAAGAGGAAAAGTCCAAATGAATAATTTTTTAAAAACAGCCATTGTCATTTCACTGCTTGCTGGATTCGGTTCCAGCTCCACCTATGCTGAACCGCAACAACAAGTCCGCGGCAAAAACCATGTTCTTCCAGCCACCCTCGATAACGTTCAATGGGGCTGGTATGACACGAAAGAGCCAACCAAGCTCACCGTCAATTCAGGCGATACAGTCTCTGTCGAAACAATGATGCATTCGCACGACAAGATTAAAGAGGGCATGAGCATGGAAGAGATCATCGCCCTGCGGAAGGCAAATCCGGGGGGCGGGCCACACTCTCTGACAGGACCGATTTACGTGAATAACGCCGAGCCGGGTGACGTGTTAGAAATCCGTATCCTGAAAATCGTGCCGAAATCCTTTGGCGTCAACTTCAATTTGCCGGGCAAGGAATTTCCGACGATAGGCGCACTGGCTTCGGAAATGCCAGATGGTTTTGTAAAATTCATGAAGTTTGATGCGAAAAGAACGAAGGCCGAGTTCAAACCGGGCATCACGCTCGGCCTCAAGCCATTCCCTGGCACGCTCGCAGTTGGCATTGATCCCAACGACCCTTCCCCTCGTAAAGGTGGAATAAAGGACGATCCTTTGGCACCGGTGTCTTCATTGCGCCCATGGAAAAATGGCGGCAACATGGATATCAACGAACTTCAGGCTGGTTCCAGGATTTTCCTGCCGGTATTCCAAAAAGGAGGCTTGATCTGGACGGGTGATTCTCACTGCCTGCAGGGTAATGGTGAGGTCAATCTGACTGCACTGGAATGCTCCTACAAGGAGATTGTTCTGCAGCCGATCGTGCACAAGAACATGAAACTTGAATGGCCGCGCATCGAAACCGAAACGCACTGGATTTCTATTGGTTTCGACGAGGACTTGAATAAAGCGATGGTCAACGCCACACGTGAGGCAGTGAATTTCTTGGCCGAGCAGAAAATAGTACCGCTCAGCCGTTATGAAGCTTACTCGCTGATGTCGATGGTAGGCGATTGCCGGATATCACAAGTAGTAGACATCCGTAAGGGTGTGCACTGCATGATTCCGAAGTCAATATTCACAAAAAAATAAAAGGGTAAATTATGCAAGCGCTAACCGCCTTCACACTAGCCTTGGCGCTTGCTTTCAGCATGCCTTATGGCATGGCTGCATCCAATACAAAAATCAATGTGGTTACCACCACTACAGATTTGAAAAGTCTGGTTACTTCAGTCGGTGGTGATCGAGTGACGGTTGAAAGCATTGCCGCTCCAGATCAAGACCCGCATTCGATGGAATTGAAGCCTATACAATTAATAAGACTGCGTGATGCTGATTTGGTCGTACGCATAGGAATGGATCACGAGCCTTGGCTCGCACGCATGAGTACGAATGCACAAGTACTCAATACATCAAATAACGTACAACTTGTACAAACAGAAACGCCGCGATTGCGCGCAGAGCGCCGCGCCCATGTCCATGCCTACGGCAACACACATTACTGGCTCGATCCTGAAAACGCCCGCCCCATTACAGCATCAATTACAGAAACACTTTCCAAATTGAGGCCGGCAGATCGCCAATATTTTGAAGCCAACAGAGAAAAATTTCTTCGTGACCTGGATGTGCGCTTGAAGGCATGGAAAATTGCCATGGAGCCCTACCGTGGAACCAAGGTTGTAGTCATGCATGACAGTTGGAGCTATTTTGCCAAACGTTTTGGATTGTCGATAGTAGCGGCCGCAGAACCGACGCCTGGCGTGCCGCCATCCCCGGCAGAACTCTCAAAACTTTTTGTCAGGATGCGGGACGCCGGTGTGAAGATTGTGATTGCTGATCCAAACTCAAACCCGGGAGTGGTCAGGCAGGTTGCAGAGCACGGTGGTGCAAGAGCGGTGACGCTGGTTCCGTCAGTGCTGGCAGATCCACTGGCCAGAGATTATCTGTCCATGCTTGATCTGAATGTCGAGCGGTTTGTAGGGGGGCTGAGATAAGCATGCTGGAACTTCTCTTATGGCCATTCGTGGCAGGCATAATATTGACGAGTATCCATGCGTACTTCGGGCTTCATGTACTGGCTCGAGGCATCATTTTTGTCGACCTTTCACTGGCGCAAGTTGCCGCACTGGGAATCACAATCGCGATTCTCGCGGGGCACACTGTACAAAGCGATGCAGCTTACTGGTATGCGCTTGTCTTTGCCTTAGGCGGTGCCGTTCTGTTCGCGCTAGCCCGCCGTTTTGAAAAAATGGTGCCGCAAGAAGCGGTGATTGGTATTGTTTATGCTGTTTGCGCCGCACTCGCCGTGCTTGCACTCGACCGCGCACCTCAAGGTGCTGAACATATCAAGCAGATTTTCATAGGCTCTATTCTCACCGTATCTGCAAATGAAGTAAGCAAGCTGGCCATTCTTTACAGCCTCATCGGCGCCGCACACTGGCTTTTGCGCAAACCGCTTATACAGGCTTCGTTCCATCCGGAAGAGACTGGCGTCAACAGTCGGCGTAAATTTCTTTGGGATGTCGTTTTTTATGGAACGTTTGCACTGGTGGTGACATCTTCAGTGCGTATCGCCGGTGTACTTTTGGTATTTTCATACTTGATTGTCCCGGCAGCGATAACAGGTCTTTTCGCCACGAAAATGCAGAGTCGTCTTTTGATTGCATGGGCGCTAGGGGTTGCGCTGAGTGCAGTTGGCCTGGCTGCCTCCTGGTTCTGGAATTTGCCAACCGGTCCGGCTATCGTCGCGGCATTTGGTGCCGCATTCGCCTTCGTTGCCATGGGTATGATTTTATGGCACTCCTCTCTGCTACTTGTAGGCAAAACAGTCACTGCCATATTGGGGATATTGGGTTTGCTTGTGCTTGCTTTTCCCAATATGGATCAACACTGGCTTGATGCGATTGAAGAGGCTGCGCCGATCGTCCAGGAAGTTTTTTTGACTTCTGATGAACTGGAAACTCGCCATGAAGCATTGGATGCCATTCAACGTTCAACTGAGGAGTTGACGACTTTGCAGGCACTGGATCAGGATGTGAGATGGGGTACAAAAGAAATGAGTGCAGAAAAGCAAGACCGCCTGCGGCAGTATCTAGCTAGTCGCAGTGAAATTCAAGCCGGTGATCAACTCGTTCTAAAGGAACTCCGCCAGCAGGCGCGGGGACGCCAACGTTTCGGAATCGGCATTCCCTTATTACTATTGGGACTGGCTTCTTTCTTTCTTTTAATGCGGACTCGCCCCCTCAAAGTCTACAAAGTGGCTACACAGACTTAGAAAACAAGAAAATGAATGCAGGCGGTAACCGATTGATTTTACTGGTCTGCCCAACAGGAATCGAACCTGTGACCCTCAGCTTAGAAGGCTGATGCTCTATCCAACTGAGCTATGGGCAGAAGTGGTTTGCAGCAGGATGAAATACAGTGCCGCATCACGCAATGAAAACTATCTGATGGTGTGCGGCAAAGGTGCTGCATTATGCCTTTTTTATGATGTGGTTTCAATGCTGCAAGGCAGTGGATGTCGTGATTGGCTCAGGCAGTGCCGCCAGGCCGTGAAAACAGGCGTGGCGATGAATCAAGTTGTCGCTGGTACTTCCTATTTCCTGATTTCATCCACCATCGCGTATCCCCTGACAAAGCCGGCTGCCAAGGCCTCAGCCCTGGAGGCATAATCGGCATCATCGCCGGATTCGGCAGCCAGTTCGCTTTCCGCGCTTGCATCGACACCGGGTTCGCACACGCGCACCGTGTAGTCCCATAGATGTCCCGCCTCTTCTTTTTGCAAGGTAGTGACATGAACCTCCATGCCCTTGTACAGTTCGGTACTCCAGTTTTCCTGCTTTTCCATATCAGTGCCCCTTGATCGTTTTACTTCCGGTGAAGCTCTTGTCTCACGCTGTAGAGACGCAGCAGCATCATGCATGAATCAGTGTTTTGGGTCGTCAATTTCCGGATTCGGCGACGGGACAGGATCTTCCTGCGGCACCGGATGCTCTCCGGGTAAAGGATCTTCCACAGGCTCGGGCACCGGGGCCTTGTGCGCATGGATAAGCGAACTTGCGTCGAATGCCGCAAACATCTGCGCATACGGATAGGGAGCTGCCACGGATAGCGAAATTTCACGCATGGTTTTCATCCTGTCAAAGTTGGTTCGGACAACAATACCACGTCACCCATTCTTGTTTTGGAATCGCAATTGAATGGAGCAATCATTTCTCTCAATACCTGGAAAAGACCGGCTGCGATGATTGAAGTTCCAAATGAAAAAGGAAAGTACCTGCGACCAGGCATTGGAGAAAAGCCGAATGTTCTGCTGGCTTGAACACTGGAAGAAATGGACGAAAAAAAGGACTAGCGATTAAGCTAGTCCTTTAAATTCTGGTCGGAGTACAAGGATTCGAACCTTGGACCCCCTGGTCCCAAACCAGGTGCGCTACCGGGCTGCGCTACACTCCGAAGAACGAAATAATACTGCAATGAGCTCTATTCGTCAACCATTAACTCACGGCAGCATGAATAATTTGCAGATTTTATGCGGGCAATTTCGCGGCAATCCGGCGCGCCATCTTTTCAGCAAGGGCTGCATCCCGCGCCTCCACCATGACGCGGATCAAGGGTCCGGTACCAGAGGCGCGCAGCAACACCCGCCCCGTATCGCCCAGCTCGGTTTCTACCGCTTCCTTTTCTGCTAACAAGGCGGCATTTTTCTTCCAGTCAAAGTCCGGCGTAACTCTGACGTTGATCAGTGTTTGCGGAAACATGTCTATATCGGACGTCAATTGCGCCAGTGTTTTTCCACTGCGTTTCAATGCAGACAATATTTGCAACGCAGAAATGATGCCGTCGCCGGTAGTGTGCTTGTCCAGAAACAGCATGTGCCCGGAACCTTCGCCGCCCAATGACCAGCCACGTTCCTGCAATGCTTCCAGTACATAGCGGTCACCGACATTGGCGCGGGCAAATCCGATGCCCATTTCCTTGAACGCGACTTCCAGTGCCATATTGGTCATCAATGTGCCGACGGCGCCTTCTATGCGACGCACACTCATCTGGTCCTTGACCATGATGTACAGCAGTTCGTCGCCGTTATAAATCCGCCCTGCCGCATCGACTGCAATCAGGCGATCTGCATCACCATCGAGCGCGATGCCGAGATCAGCGTGGTTGGCGCGTACCGCCTCGACCAGCGCTGCCGGTGCCGTGGCACCTACGCCATCATTGATATTGAAACCATTCGGCTGATTGCCGATCGCAATCACTTCCGCGCCCAGCTCATGGAATACATCCGGCGCGATATGGTAAGCCGCACCATGCGCGCAATCGACGACGATCTTCATGCCGCGCAAATCAAGCTCATTCGGAAATGTGCTTTTGCAGAATTCGATATAGCGTCCGCGCGCATCATCCAGGCGTTTTGCCCGGCCCAGTTTTTCCGATGCCACGCAAGACATAGGCGCATCCAGTGCAGCCTCGATTTCGAGTTCCATCGCATCCGGCAATTTATTGCCGGATGCAGAGAAAAACTTGATGCCGTTATCGTCGTAAGGATTATGCGAAGCGGAAATGACGACGCCGGCAGACAAACGCAATGCGCGCGTCAGGTAGGCAATGGCCGGCGTCGGCATAGGCCCCGCCAGCATCACATCCACGCCAGCAGCCGAGAAGCCGGCTTCCAGCGCCGCTTCCAGCATGTAGCCAGAAATGCGCGTGTCCTTGCCTATCAAGACCACCGGCCTGCTACCCGATGCCTTGGAAGCTTCCGATTTGCTCAGTACGCTGCCGGCAGCGTAACCCAGGCGCATGATGAAATCCGGTGTGATAGGAGAAACACCCACTTTGCCGCGCACACCATCGGTGCCGAAATATTTTCTAGTCATTTTTGTATTTTATTGCATCATTGATTGATTGCGTGCCACACCGTCAGTGCATCCACGGTTTCTGCCACATCATGCACGCGTACTATACGCGCACCATTTGCCACTGCAGCCAGCGCCGCAGCCAGGCTACCTGCCAGACGCTGCTCGACGGGTTTGTCCAGCAAGGCACCTAGCATCGACTTGCGCGACAAGCCAGCCAGCAAGGGTAAATCCAGGCTGGTTTGCAACTGCCCGATATTTTTCAGCAAGGCGATGTTATGCGCCAGCGATTTTCCGAAACCGAAGCCGGGATCTATGCACAGACGATCGCGTGCAATGTTCATCTGCGCTATCGCGGCTATACGTTCATGCAAGAATGTGCTGACGTCAGCCACCACATCCTGATATTCAGGCTTTAACTGCATGCTTAGCGGATCTTTTTGCATGTGCATGATGCACAGCGCACAATCCGATTCCGCAACCGCTGCCAACGCACCCGGCGCACGGAAACCATTGATGTCGTTAATCATGTCGGCGCCTGCAGCTACCGTTTCACGCATGACTTCCGGTTTGTAGGTATCTATCGAAAGCGGCTTGCCGCAATCGCGCAAGGCGTAGACCAGCGGCATCACGCGATCGAGCTCACCCTGCAGTGAAACAGGCTGCGAACCGGGGCGCGTCGACTCGCCGCCTATATCGATGATATCCACCCCGGCGGCGATCATTTCCTCGGCGTGCGAAATCGCCGTATCCAGCGCATGATATTTGCCGGCATCGGAGAAGGAGTCGGGCGTGACATTCAAAATACCCATGACCAGCGGACGGGAAGTCGCGGCGATCGACAGGCGGTAACGACCGCATTGCAAATGACTCTGCATGATTTAACCAGAAAATAAAAAGGGCGAGGATTGCTCCTCACCCTGTATCAAGGCACTACCTTCCAGGCATATGCGACAGATGCTTATTGCGCCGGTGCGGCTGGCGCAGTCGGTGCCGCTGCATTTGGCGTGACGCCACCCGAAGGAGGAGTGTCAGACGTTGCACGCTTGGTTGGTACGCCATATTTAGGCTGGCGCGGCTCGCGCCCTTCCATGATGTCGTTGATCTGGTCGGAATCGATGGTTTCCCAATCCAGCAGGGTTTTCGCCATCAGTTCAACCTTCTCGCGATTCTCTTCCAGCAGTTTGCGCGACAGTGCGTATTGCGTATCCAGGATCGTGCGGATTTCATTGTCGACCTTTTGCTGGGTCGCTTCCGATACCGTTTTCGCCGATGAGCGTCCGAAATACGCATCCTGCTCGGTATCTTCGTAGACCATCGTGCCCAGACTTTCCGACATGCCGTAACGCGTCACCATCGCACGTGCCAGCTTGGTCGCACGCTCGAAGTCATTCGAGGCGCCGGTCGACATCTGGTGCATGAAGATTTCTTCTGCAATACGGCCGCCGAACAGAATGGAAATTTCTTCCAGCATCTTGTCCTTGTACATATTGACGCGATCATGTTCAGGCAACTGCCAGGTCAGGCCGAGCGCAAAACCGCGCGGCATGATCGTTACCTTATGCACCGGATCGGCCTTGGGCAAGAGCTTGGCGACAACCGCGTGACCCGATTCATGGAAAGCCGTATTGCGACGCTCTTCTTCGCGCATCACTGCAGACTTGCGCTCAGGGCCCATCACGATCTTGTCTTTGGCATCCTCGAAATCCTGCATCTCGACCAGACGCTTGTTGCGACGGGCGGCAAACAATGCAGCTTCATTGACCAGATTGGCCAGGTCAGCACCGGAAAAACCAGGTGTGCCGCGCGCCAGGATATCGGCCTGAACATCG
>NZ_JAUSME010000131.1 GCF_030645555.1 Herminiimonas sp. | reverse complement strand
ATGGGTAACCCTTGTCATGCAAGGCGTTGTAGGGCACGTTATTGCTGCGGATGTAATGCCATACATCTTCTTCCGACCAGTCGGCCAGCGGATTGAACTTGATCATGCCGTGCGCTTCATCCTGCTCCTGCACGTCGAGTTCGGCACGCGTCGTCGATTGCGCGCGGCGCTGGCCGGTGACCCAGGCACGCTTGCCTGCCAGCGCACGGTTCAACGGCTCGACCTTGCGGATGCGGCAGCATTCCTTGCGCATTTCGACGCTGTCGTAAAACGCATTCAAGCCGTTTTGCTTGACGTAGGCTTCGACGGCTTCCGCTTGCGGACGGTAAGGCGTGACGTCGTAATCGTAGGTTTCCTTGATGCGGTCCAGCACGGCCAGAGTCTCTGCATGCAGGCGGCCGGTTTCCAGCGTGAAGATGGCGATCGGCAGGCCGGCGCGCAGGATCATGTCGGTCAGCACCATGTCTTCGGCCGCGAGGCTGGACGCGAAGACTGCCGGCGCAAACTGATCCGCCACGCGTTGCAGGGTTGCCTTGGTGGCCGCGACCAGCGCGTTGAAGTCTGCTTCGTTCATTTCGGTGCGACTGCCTGGCGGTCGACGCGGCGAAACAGCGGCGTCTTCTTGTCCCACGATTGCTGATAGCTTTCCGAAAAATCGCTCAAGCCCTTCAAGGCATCGTTGACATCGCGATCAGCGCGCACCGCAAACGAATTGAAGCCGACGCGCTGCATGTAAAACAATTGATCCCGCAGCACATCGCCGATCGCGCGCAATTCGCCAGTGTAGTCATAGCGCATGCGCAGGTTGTAGGCGATAGAGTAACCGCGGCCATCGCCGAATTTCGGGAAATCGATGGCGATCAAAGGCAGGTTTGCGGCATCATCCTTCAATGCTTCCGGCCGTTCATCGCTGGCCAGCCACACGCCTACATCCTTGCGCGTTTGCAGCGTGGCGTGCTGTGCCTGCCATACTGCCAGCGGCACGATGACCTTGCCGGCCGGGACTGCAATGGCTGCCGGCGTTTCGCCTTCGACGCCATCCTGATTCAGGCGCAGCAATGTCCAGTCGTCTGTGCCGACGACAGCTTTATCCTTGATGATGTTAAGCATATGCATCTTCTCCTGCAGCATGCGCGGCCTTGATGGGGGTCGCGTACACATGTTCCTTGAATGGCGTGACGCCTATGCGGCGTGCGGTGTCGATGAAACGCTCATCCTCTATCCGGTCGCGTACATACACCTGCAACACGCGTTCAATCACGGTCGGCATCTGGTGCGCCGAAAATGACGGGCCTATGATCTTGCCGATCGAACTCTCATTGCCTTGGGCGCCGCCTATCGATACCTGGTACCACTCGGCGCCATCCTTATCGACCCCCAGTATGCCGATATTGCCGACGTGATGATGGCCGCAGGCATTGATGCAGCCGGAGATATTCAATTCGATATCGCCGATGTCGTGCTGGAAATCGAGATTGTCGAAACGTTCTGCAATCGCTTCTGCAATCGGGATCGATTTGGCATTGGCCAGCGAGCAGAAATCGCCGCCCGGGCAGCAGATGATGTCGGTCAGCAAGCCGATATTCGGTGTCGCCAGCCCATGCGCCTTGGCTTCCTGCCAGACGGTGTACAGATCGGATATTTTTACATCCGCCAGCACCACATTCTGTTCATGCGTGACGCGCAATTCGCTGAAGCTGTAGCGGTCTGCCAGGTCGGCCATGAAGTCCAGCTGTTCAGCAGTCGCGTCGCCAGGCGGCACGCCGGTTTTTTTCAGCGACAGCACGACTGCTGCATAGCCTGGAACCTTGTGCGGTTTGACGTTGCGTGCCAGCCAGTTGCTGAATGCCTTGTTTTCCGTTTTTGCCTGCTCGAAGGCCGCATCGGTGGCAGGCAGGCTTGCATACGCAGGCATCGTGAAGAAGGCTGAAACGCGCGCCAGCTCCTCGACGGTCAGGGTGCCCGGACCATCCTTGATGTCCAGCCATTCTGCTTCGACCTGGCGGCGGAATTCTTCTATGCCGATCGCCTTGACCAGTATCTTGATGCGCGCCTTGTAGATATTGTCGCGCCGACCGTACTGATTGTAGACACGCAGGATCGCTTCCATATACGTCATCGCATGCTGCCATGGCAGGAAGTCGCGGATTTCGCTGCCGAGGATAGGGGTGCGGCCCATGCCGCCACCGACCAGGATGCGGAAGCCGATTTCGCCCTGTTCATTCTTGATTACATGCAGGCCGATGTCATGCACGGCAGTGGCGGCGCGGTCTTCCACCGCACCGTTGATTGCAATCTTGAATTTGCGCGGCAGGTAGGCAAATTCTGGATGGAAGGTGCTCCATTCGCGGATGATTTCAGCATATGGACGCGGATCGATGATTTCATCTGCGGCTACGCCGGCGAATTCATCCGAAGTGGTATTGCGTATGCAATTGCCTGACGTCTGGATCGCATGCATTTCCACCGATGCCAGCTCGGCCAGAATATCCGGCGTTTCTTCCAGGTTAATCCAGTTGAACTGCAGATTCTGGCGCGTGGTGAAATGGCCGTAGCCGCGATCGTACTTGCGGGCGATGTGGCCAAACATGCGTACCTGTGTCGACGACAGCAAGCCATATGGCACGGCGATGCGCAGCATGTAGGCGTGGCGCTGCATGTACAAGCCGTTTTGCAGGCGCAGGATACGGAATTCATCTTCCGTCAATTCGCCTGACAGGCGGCGGCGAACCTGATCGCGATATTGCGCGATACGTTCCTTGACGATTTGATGGTCGTATTGATCGTAGCGATACATCTTGTATTCCTTAAAAAACCAACTTTACGGCGACGGTGGTCAGCGTGGTCGCCAACAGAACACGCAATATTTTTTCCGGTATGGCCCGCGACGCCAGCGATCCCAGCGTGATGCCGGGTACGGAACCCAGCAACAGCATGGCCAGCAACTCCCAATTGATCGATCCTAGCCACCAGTGACCTAGCGCCGCAATCGCGGTCAAAGGTACTGCGTAGGCAATGTCGGTACCGGCAATTTCAGCCGGTGTCAGGCGGGGATACAGTAAAACCAGTATGGTGGCGCCTATCGCACCGGCGCCAATAGACGAGATTGTAACCAATGTACCAAGAATTGCACCGGAAACTATCGTCGCGGCGACCAGTTTTTTTCCATGAAACTGGCGGCTCGGATGCGCACTCATCCAGTTTTGCAGGCGGGTTCTGAATATCAGTGCGATCACTGTCAACATGACCGAGCCGGCGATCGAATAACGGATAATCTGCCCGGTTTCCGTGCCCAGTCCGCCAAAATACTTCAAGGCCAGCGTGGTCAAGACCGCGGCAGGCAAGGCGCCCAGGCACAATTGCTTGACGATATGCCAGTGCACATTGCCGCGATAGCGGTGCGCAAACGTGCCCGCCACCTTGGTGACCGAGGCAAAGGCGAGGTCGGTGCCTACCGCCACCGTAGGGGAGATGCCGAACAACAGGGTCAGCAAGGGCGTCATCAGTGAGCCGCCGCCCACGCCGGTCAAACCGACGAGTACACCGACTGCAAATCCTGACACCATATAAGAAACAGACATAAGACCTCGCGCAAAGTAGGGCGAATAGTAATAAACTTGAGCCTTATTCCAAACTACTTAGTAATTATTTGCTTATATGCATTTTTGATATAAGCAATAATGAAAAATGACTGAAACGCGATTTCAGTCTAAAACCATGAAGGGAAGGCATGAATCTCCATCAACTTCGCTTCGTACGGGAAGCGGTTCGGCAAAACTTCAATTTGACGGAAGCCGCCAAGGCGCTGTTTACGTCACAGCCGGGGGTTTCCAAGGCCATCATCGAACTTGAAGAAGAGCTGGGCGTCGATATTTTTTCACGTCACGGCAAGCGCATACGCGGTTTGACCGAGCCGGGACGTGCGGTGCTGAAGTCGGTTGAACTGATCATGCAGGAAATCGACGGCTTGAAGCGCATAGGCAATGAATTTGCGGCGCACGACAGCGGCAGCTTTACCATCGCAACCACGCATACGCAGGCGCGTTATTCACTGCCGAAAGTGGTGCAGGCGTTTACGCAAAAGTTTCCGAAAGTGCGCTTGTCTTTATTGCAAGGCAATCCGAAGCAGGTGGCCGAGATGGTGTTGCTGGATCAGGCCGATCTGGGGATTGCAACGGAATCGATCGCCAGCATAGATGGCTTGATTTCATTGCCATGCTATCAATGGGAACATCAAGTAGTGGTGCCGCTCGATCATCCCTTGCTGAAATCGAAATCGATTACGCTGGAAGAACTGGCGACCTATCCTATTATTACTTACGACAATGCATTTACCGGGCGTAGCAAGATAGATCACGCATTCAAGCTGCGCAGCTTGAAGCCGGATATCGTGCTGGAGGCGATAGATGCGGATGTGATCAAGACCTATGTGGAGTTGGGCCTGGGCGTAGGCATTATCGCGGGGATGGCGTTCGACGCCGAGCGCGACAAGAATTTGCGCGCGATATCCGCCGGCCATCTGTTCGGCACCAATGTGTCGCGTATCGCCTTGAAGCAGGGCGCCTACTTGCGCAGCTATGTGTTTACCTTCATAGAATTGCTGGCGCCTACGCTCAACCGCAAACTGGTAGAACAAGTGTTAAGTGGTGAAAAGGATATGTACGAGCTGTAGCAGTGGCTGTAGTACGCGCTTTAAAGCAGTTGGAAATTAACGATCTTATTTGGAAGAAGTAAAAGAATGATGAAACCGGTCAATACCGATATGGCAGCGTATTACGCGCTGCGCAACAATTTCGATGAAGAAGATGTGGAAAACCCGGAGGCGATGGATGATCTTGATGAAATCATGGATCATCTGCGCAAGCTGATGAGCGGGCAGCGCGTGCTGGAACTTGCCTGCGGCGACGGTTACTGGACCGACGAGTTGCAGGAATATGCAGAGTTCGTCCTCGCGACCGACATCAATCCGCAGTTGATAGAACAGGCCAAGGCGCGGGAATTGCCGGAAGATATAGTGCAGTTCGCCGTCACCGATGCGATGGATCCGCAAGTGCAGGGCGAGTTTACCGCCTGCTTTGCCGGCTTCTGGTGGTCGCACGTCAAGCGCCAGGACCAGGCCGCTGTCATCGGGCGCCTGCGCAAGATCATAGGCAAGGATGGCTTGCTGGTGCTGGTCGACAATTCGCATGTCGAAACTGAAAAAACCGTGATTGCGCGTACCGACCTGGAAGGCAATACTTACCAGATCCATGCATTGCCGAATGGCGAGCGCTATGAAATCGTCAAGAATTACCATACGGACAGCGCCCTGCGCAAACGCCTGAGCCCCTTGCTGACCGATATGCGGGTCCACAGGTTTGAGCATTACTGGATGCTGACGGCGCGCCTGCGATGAGTCACGCCCCTATTCATTACTGGATTCACTACAGGAGCATAGTGTGAGATCAACCCGGGCCACTTCTGCCGTCGAACGGCTGAAAGAACGCAGCGGCAATGACGCTTATGCGATGGTGCGCACTGCCGGTGGAGCGTTTTATCTGGTCGACAATTCGGGCGAAGGCGCACCGGTCATCCTGAGCGAGCAGCTGCCGCTGGATGACTTTGTCAGCTTCGTCAAGGCTTACGGTCCGCAAAAGCCAAGACGGCAAACCAAATCCGATATCGCCTTTGAAAAGCAGCTGGTCAAGAAATAGCCGCGCAGTTGCAACAAAATAGCGCACTGCCTGAAGCAGGCATCCAATTAAATACGAACACATTTGAAACCATGACCGTTGAACGACTCAATCTCATCGATAGCATAGTCATCGATCAGGCATTCGGCATTTGCACACTGAATATCATTGACCCCTTGTCCTGGGACGTAGACCATCTTGAGGATGTGCAATCCAAGATCAATAACAGCCTGCAATTCATCGAGAGCGGCGAAATTTATATCGCCTATCCGGATTCGCGCGGCCTGGACTTTGCCATACATGTGCAATTCATTTATGAACCGGATGCGCAGGCAAAGCAGTTCCTGGCAGAAGCGCAGAGTGTGCTGGAAGACGCAGCGTATGCCTTGACCTTCGGTCCCTTGGGTACCGATTATGCGAGTGATGCGGCGGTATAAATTGAGTGTGTAATTTTAAGTGCGTAATCAGGTGTGTAATGAAGTGTGTAAGCAAGCAGTAAGCATTTGCTTAGTATCATCCGGCCAGATGCGGTATTCTTCTTTTTCCGAGGCGTAACATCCGTCGCCTTGTCCTTCGCGATTCAGCATGTCGTCGGTAGCTTGTATTGTGCAGCCACCCAGTCTAGCTGAAGCGCGATTACTTTTAATAAGGATTGCAACATGAGACAACTATCCCGCGGCAAAAAATTACTTTTTTGCGCATTCGCAGCAGCCAGTTTTTCTGTCAGTGCACAGACGCAAACCTGGCCTAACTCCACGATCACCGTGGTCGTGCCTTGGCCACCAGGCGGCCCATCCGATATCGCTGCACGTCCTATCGCCAAGCGCCTGACGGAAACGCTGGGTCAACCTTTCGTGATCGATAATCGCGGCGGTGGCGGTGGCAACATCGGTAGTGCAGCCGTTGCAAGAGCACCGGCAGACGGCAAAACCCTGTTGATCACATCGAGTGCGCCTATCGTGATCAATCCCAGCCTGTACAAGAAAATGGCGTTTGATCCATCGAAAGAGCTGACGCCGATCACGAATCTGCTGCGCGTACCGCTGGTGCTGGTCGCACATCCATCCGTGCCTGCCAACAATCTGAAAGAATTGATTGCCTACATCAAGACGCAGCCACAGTTCTCTTACGCATCGGCTGGTAACGGCACGCCGCAACACATGACGGGTGAGCTGTTCAAGAGCATCACCAAGCTGGAAGTCACCCACGTTCCTTACAAGGGTTCGGCGCCAGCGATTTCCGATTTGCTGGGCGGCCACGTGCCAGTGATGTTCGACAGCATGATCGCGATCATGCCGCATATCAAAAGCGGCAAGGTCAAGGTCATAGCGGTATCTGGCGCCAAGCGTTCGAGCTTGCTGCCTAATGTGCCGACTTTTGCCGAGTCCGGTTATCCAGGCCTGGTTTCATACGCCTGGTACGGTTTCTTTGCTCCAGCGCACACGCCTAAGGCGATCATCAACAAGCTGAATGCCGAAACACTGAAAATCATGAAAGAAGCTGATTTCCAGAAAATCCTGGCCGATACCGGTTCTGACTATGTCGGCGATACACCGGAAAACTTTGCCGCATTCGTGAAAGACGAATCGGTGAAATGGGCCAAGGTCGTGAAAGAAAGTGGCGCAACGGTAGACTGATATGACAATTCAGGTTCGTCGCAACGCAGCCTGACGCTGCTGTGACGATACTGTGATCAATTGAAAAGTCCCGCTGTAAAGCGGGGCTTTTTTACATCTGTGCGTCTGCCGCTGCGTGCTTTAATCGATGGTTGCAATCACTGGCGTGTGGTCGGAAGGCTGTTCCCATTTGCGCGGCAGCTTGTCGATCACGCAGGCGCTGCAGCGCGCGGCCAGCGGCGGCGACAACAGGATGTGGTCTATGCGCATGCCCATGTTGCGGCGAAATGCCATCTGCCGATAATCCCACCAGCTATAGAGTTTTTGCGGTTGCTCGAACAGGCGGAACGCATCCTTCAGGTTCAAGTCGAGCAAGCTCTGGAAGGCGGCGCGTTCCGGCTCGGACACCAGCACTTGCCCGGCCCATGCCGCCGGATCGTGCACATCGCGATCTTCCGGCGCGATGTTGTAGTCGCCCAGCAGCGCCAGACTGGGATGGATTTCGCATTCCTGCTTCAGCCAGGCATGCAAGGCCTTGAGCCAGTTCAATTTATAGAGATATTTATCCGAGTCTGGCGACTGGCCATTCGGAATGTAGGCGCACACCACGCGCACGCCTTCTATCGTGGCCGCGATGATGCGCTGTTGCGCATCTTCAAATTGCGGATTGTTCTTGACGACATCAACCATAGGATGGCGCGACAGGATAGCCACGCCGTTGTAAGTCTTTTGGCCGCTGTAGGCAATCTGGTAACCGGCGGTTTCGATTTCCGCGACCGGGAATTTTTCATCCACGGTTTTGGTTTCCTGCAGACACAGCACATCAACCGGATTTTCGTCCAGCCATTGCAGCACTTGCGGCAGGCGGACTTTGAGCGAATTGACGTTCCAGGTGGCGAGTTTCATCTATGTAGTCTTTGCGTGTAGGGAGCCGTGATGGATAGGGATTGCCGGCGATGAGGCCGCCGTCAGGCAAGGCCGTATCGGGATAGCGAAATTGTATCAGTCATGCCGCCATTGCCGGCGCCATTCCGGCAATCTGGCTGACATCGGTGCCGTTTGCCAAGGGAGGGGGCGCTTGCCCAAAACAGGCACTTGCCGTAAAATTCAGGCACCATTTCGTCTCACGTAACTGGCGAATCCGACCGATAGCAATCGCGTCGTAAGGTGGGTCTATCCACCGTGAAGCGTGAGATTTCATTGCCGTGCGCCTGGGTAGCCCGAATGGATAGTAGATAAGGCTGCCTGCGTGTTGATTTTGGCCCTCCTTATTTGATCCCAGGTCGTTGTTACGCAGTGTGATGGAGTGCATGGATATTTATCCGACGTGCGCCAGTACATTCCTTAATGGCTGCCTGTCCATTTTTTTGAACGATAGGAGTGATTCATGTTTTCAAAAGACCAGACCCTCGCAAAAACAGATACGGAATTGTGGTCGGCGATCCAGCTGGAAAATAACCGTCAGCAAGAACATATCGAGTTGATCGCGTCGGAAAATTACACCTCGCCTGCCGTCATGGAAGCGCAAGGTTCGCAACTGACGAACAAGTACGCCGAAGGTTATCCGGGCAAGCGCTACTACGGCGGTTGCGAATTCGTCGATATCGTCGAAACGCTGGCGATCGATCGCCTCAAGAAACTGTTCGGCGCAGAAGCCGCCAACGTGCAACCGAACTCCGGCTCGCAAGCCAACCAGGGGGTGTTCTTTGCCGTCCTCAAGCCGGGCGACACGATCATGGGCATGTCGCTGGCTGAAGGCGGTCACTTGACGCACGGCATGGCATTGAACATGTCGGGCAAATGGTTCAATGTCGTTTCCTACGGCTTGAACGACAAGGAAGAAATCGATTACGAACAGATGGAACGTCTGGCGCGTGAACACAAACCGAAGATGATCATCGCTGGCGCTTCTGCCTATGCGCTGCGTATCGACTTCGAGCGCTTTGCAAAAGTCGCGAAAGAAATCGGCGCCTACTTCATGGTCGACATGGCGCATTACGCCGGTCTGATCGCTGCCGGCGAATATCCTAATCCGGTGCCATACGCCGATTTCGTCACATCGACTACGCACAAATCCCTGCGCGGCCCGCGCGGCGGCTTCATCCTGATGAAGGCCGAGCATGAAAAAATCATCAATTCTGCGATTTTTCCCGGCATCCAGGGCGGCCCGCTGATGCATGTGATTGCCGGCAAGGCAGTGGCATTCAAGGAAGCATTGCAGCCGGAATTCAAAACGTACCAGCAGCAGGTCGTCAAGAACGCCGATGCATTGGCCAGGACGCTGATCGCGCGCGGTTTGCGCATCGTCTCCGGCCGTACCGAATCGCACGTGATGCTGGTCGATTTGCGCGCCAAGAAAATCACTGGCAAGGATGCCGAAGCCCTGCTCGGTTCCGCGCATATCACCTGCAACAAGAACGGCATCCCCAACGATCCGGAAAAGCCATTCATTGCATCCGGCATTCGTCTCGGCAGCCCGGCGATGACGACACGCGGCTTCAAGGAAGCCGAAGCCATCCAGGTCGGCAACCTGATCGCCGATGTGCTGGACAATCCGCACGATGCAGCGACGATCGAACGCGTGAAAGCGG
>NZ_JAUSME010000129.1 GCF_030645555.1 Herminiimonas sp. | reverse complement strand
AGGACGGTTGAAGTACGCGACATACAGCGCTTGCAGGTTCAGGGTGTTAACACTCATTTGGTGCTCCTAAGGAGGAAAATTACAATTAAATTAAACTTTTGCAGCCGACGTACTTCCATCTGCAACCCAACGTACCGAATGATGTCAGAAGACATTGCTCAGTTTATGTGACGCACATCACACGATTGAGCAATATCCTTTGCTTTGTGGCGTTTTTAATGCACCTAAATATCCGGCGAGCCATTATCAGAGAAGAACCTATCTAAATCAAGGATTTGTCCTACCCGGCAAGGTAAATTTCTGAAGTGTGACCAGCGGACACAACCATACTCCAAGAGACAAAAGCGTGTGGCAATTTTGTATCATGCACGCCCCACATTAATAGTAAGCAATCGTAACAAGGAGGTTTGGGCGGCTTATGCAATTTGAATAAGCGCGGGAACAGGAATAGAAAAAGCCCTGAACGCTTTCGCGGACAGGGCTTTGTATGGTTTTTGTATTATCTACATATACATTCTATACATTCAACAGAATTACCTGCAGCCAGTCTGGCAACCCCAATACGTGATGCCGTTGGCGGTGCGCCCTGCCGATAGCGGGGCCCTGAATACATAGGCCGCGGAACCGCCGTCGGCATTGCTGAGCACCCCGTCGGCCGTCATGTTGTTGCCCGGGGCATACTGGCTGATCACGCCGAAGCGGCCATCACTGGCTACCGTGCCGCCAGCGGCAAGCTTGAACGTCTCCGCGCCGCTGATCAGGTCGAAACTGGTGGAGAATTTCTTCTTATCGAAATCGAAATTCAGCAAACCGTTTTCCATCCTGGCTTTCACCGGCAGGACCGTCACGTTATCACTGGCGATATACGCTTCGCCGTCTTTCATTACAAAGCCGACGCTGCCGCGTTCCGGCACGAGATATTCCGCGCCCACCGTGGTGCGGTACAAGGCATAGCTTCCCAATAAGGCAATACGCTGGGCTTTGGCGGCATTCTGCTCGGCCAGTACCACCTGCGCCGCCTGGTCCAGGATCGGCTGGAAACGGCCCCACACGATCGTCCGATGGACTACCGGTGTAGGATCAGGGACGACAACCACAGGCGGCGTAACCACGACAGGCGGGGGCGTGACCACCGGCGGCACGACCACCACGGGCGGCTCTTCCGGCGGGGAAACGATCACCGGCGGCGGCTGTACCGGCGGGGTGTTCGGCTTCGATTCGCCAGGATTCTGCACATTGGCGCTCTTGATCGGGTCGAGCAGCGGCTCGGGCACCGACAGGCCCACATTCGGCGTACCGACATTATTCTTGCCGATCGGCTCGTCGCCGCGCGGCGGCGCGACCGTATCCGGCGACAGCACGCCACCCGGCAGCAGCCTGGCCGATGGCTGGCCGCGCTGGATCTGCAGCAGCTGGCCGCGCTGGGCCGCGGTCAGCTCGCGGCTGGTAGCGCCTTCGCAGGGACCGGTGCCTTCCGGACGGCAACCGCCGGAAAAGCCGCTGATGGTGATGCCGCCGCTGATGACGGCCACGCTCGAGACGTCGTTGTCCGTAAATACGGTGAAATCGGTCCCGCGCACGCCAATGGCAGCGACCGGCGTATTGAAGCGGAAGTTCTGGCGCGCCAGTTTGACCGCATTGCCCGACTGGCTGCGCGCCACGCCCTTCATCAGTTCGAGCTTGATGCGGGTATTGGCCGGGTTTTTGGCGTCGACGCGGTAGGTGGCGATCCGCGCGCGCGTATTCGGGCGCAGGATGAACAGGCCATCGTCGAGCGTCTTGACATATATATAGCCATCGGCGCCGGTGGTCAGCAGTTCGCCCTCGCTGACGGGGGCTCCCAGCACCAGCGCGCGCTCGGCGGCCTTGGCGCTGCCGGCCACAAAGATGACTTTGCCAGCCTCGGCGGCGTGCGCAAGCTGGGCCGAAACGGCCAGGCAAGCAATGAGCAGAGTGTGTCGCAACATAGTATTCCCCTTTTCCACCATTATCCGACTTCAGGCGGACGCTTCCGTGATGACTGTCACATTTTACTGGAAACAATTTCTCGGGGAGGATTCGTTACAGACTGTATCAATTATTGCCAGGAAGAATATCGCCGCTTCGGACGGTTGCCAATGGCAAGAACAAGGTATGTGGCGAGTCAGGCAGAGCGATGAAGCCATGATGCCTGTAGAAAGCCGCTGCTGCCTCGTCCTTCGCATCGACGACCAGGGCAAAGGCAGCTATCTCCGAGCGTGCAGCACGGTCGAGCGCATCGGCCAGGAGCGCACCACCTAGCCCCTTCCTTTTGAATGCCTGATCGACGGCCAGGCGGCCCATGCGGATTGCTGGCACCGTCGGATAACGGGGCAACCTCTTTCCGGTGCTGGCGGGAAGATCGGCCAGCAGCAGGCTTGCCGATGCCAAGGTGTAGTAACCCGCGACGCGTTTTTCGTCAGCCAATGCCACGAAACAGGCGGCCACGCGGCGGCGAACATCCTGGGTGGCTTGCTCGCGCAAGTAGCGGTTCAACGGTTCCGAGTCGCTCTTGAACGCGGCCCGGTCATGCGTGGCATCGAGCGGCACAAGTTGGAAGCGGCTCATTCAGCGCGCAAGAGCTTGCTACGACGAACGAAAGCACGTTGCAAAGCCGGGGACGGTTGCGGCGGCGCCAGCAGCGCCTGTGCGAAGCACTCCTGATCGGCTAACGAGAGCCGGATAACTTCGGCCTGCTCAATGGCGCGTTGCGCGGCGTCCTGGACGGCGGCCACAACGAAATCAGTCATGGTGCGCCCCTGAAGTTCTGCGGCGCGTTTGAGCATCGCATGCAGATCGGTGCTGATCCGGGCTTCGAGTCGGGCGGTAGAGTTAGCTGTGGACATGGATGTTATCCTCCCGACGCAATGGTACGGCAATATGCCGTACAGCGCAATAGCCGCCTTTTTTTTGGGGGGGAGTGTAAACCGGACCCGCCGAAAATTCCGTCAAGTTTTGCAGCGGCGAACAACGGCAAGACGCGCTGCTCAAGACTGAAATGAAGCAAATCCCGGCGGCAGAGAAGAGTCAGGGGGGGGGATTGTGCGTTTTCATGATCACTGTTGGCCATGGCGAATCACGTGAGACTCAACCAGAGTCAGCTCCTTGTCATGCGCAGAGCCAGCTGCTCACAGGCCAAGCTCACTGTGTGAGCCGAGACGAACGAGCTGCAGCACAGCGTCATCCGGTTTGCGATAAATCAACACCAGGTCAGGTTTGACGTGACAATCCCGGTGATCTTTCCAATCGCCGTCGAGCGCGTGGTCGCGGTGCTTCTCGGCCAACGGCTGGTCATTCGCCAGCGCGGTCACAATAACAATGAAATCTCTCGCCAGCGACTGTCGATGGGGGCCTTTGGCTTCGCGCCTGTAGTCGCGCTTGAACTGGCCGGTATGCTCAATCGTCCGCATTCAGGTCTGCCATCAAATCCTCGACGGTAGCGAACGACTTCAATCCACCACGACGCGCTTCTTTGATCGCCTCGATGGTCGTTGCGTTCGGCACCAACGGCTCGAATGGCAACGCCTTCTCGCGGGCAACGCGGGTCAACATGATGCGGAAGGCATCGGACACGGTCAAGCCCATTGCCGCCAGCACGGCCGTCGCCTCTTCCTTGATGTGCTCGTCGATGCGCGCACGGACTACCGCATTTGCAGCCATGATTTCTTCCTTCACGTGTGTGAGCTACATTGTAGCCCACCTGATCACCACTTGCATCTGATTTGTTTTGCTTGTGTGTCGGAAGAAATGTTTAACGACGCATCAGGAATGGCGAACAAAGACACCGACGAGCCGGCAGCAGATCGGCTTGCTCCTCTTATATCGGATAACGGGACAGCTTCTTGCCAGTGATTGCCAAAAGATCGGCCAGCAGCACGCTTGCCGACGCCATCGATCATGGTGCGGCCCCGAAGTTCAGCGGCGCGTTGGCATGGCCTTGTCCTCCTCAGCGGGCATAAAGTCATTTCGAGCCGATGAGCATCAGCGTGCCCGCCACGTCCAGGGGTTGATGACCGCCAAGCCGGCAGCAACAAGAGGCGACGTGTCGCGCGTGGCTATCGCGAACCCATGCGCCAGCGCAATGGCAGCGATATAGCCATCCGCGGGTGCAATAGCCTGTCCGGCGGCACGAGCGCGCGCGCGCGTAGCAACGCATAGGATTGCGATGCAGGGTCATCAAACGCCAGGATGCGACCGACGAACAAGGGCAAGACGCGCTGTTCAAGACTGGAATGAAGCGCATCCCGGCGTTTGCCCTCTGGCAGCACAGCGATACCGAAGCGCAGTTCCGCGAGACTGATTGTCGAGAGGTACAGCGTTTTGATGATCTGCGCGTCGATCCGGCAAGGACGTTCGTGTCGCCTGACGCTTTCAATGGCTCGGAAACGAACATGGAATCGAGCAGGATCATTCAAAACTCATCGGTTCGGCTGGAACCGTATCGCGTTCGATCTCAAGATCGATGCCCCCCACTTCGCGGCCAATTTCGGCTAGCAGGGTGCCGAACTTGATCCGACCCTCGGGCCGAACAGCACATTCGAGGATCGCCCGGATCTCAGCCTCGGTGCTGCGACCATGCGTGGCAGCACGCACGCGCAAGGCGCGGTGCGTTTCATCAGGTAAGTTGCGGACAGTCACGGATGCCACTGCTTTCACTCCCCCGGTCCCTATGAACTCGCCAGTCGCCATCGAGCGCATGGTCGCTGTGCTTCTCGGCCAACGCCTGGTCATTCGTCGGAGCGGTCACAGTGAAGCCACATTGTCGCCCACCTGCTCGCTACATGCATCTGATTTGTTTTGTTCGTTGCGACGGAAACAGATGTCTTGCAACACTAGCCATGCTCGCAGTTTTTACCTGAACAGGTATAAACTGCAAGCATGGTAGATCGAGTAAAACCGCTCGAATGGATAGCGAGCAGCTACAAGGATTTGATGGCGTTGCCGCCTGACGTGCGCAGGCGCTTTGGTTACGCGCTATCACTAGCGCAGATGGGTGACCAGGATGACGCGGCAAAGGTGCTCAAAGGCTTCGGTGGCGCCGGCGTGCTTGAGGTTGTCGACGGTGTTCGTCCTGCATTGTTTCCAGAAGAAGAGCAAGCGCGGGATCGCCACACCGAAGCAAGATATGGACATCATTCACGCCCGGCTGAAGGTTGCCGAGGCAATGGCACAGGAGATACGAAATGCAAAAGCGAATCATTGAAGGCGTCGAAGTTCAACGCGGTTCGGGCAACGTCTACGCCGACCTTCGCTTGCCCGATGCCGAAAAACTCAAAATCAAGACGGGCTTGGTGGTCGAGATCAGGAAAGCGATGCGCACCCTCGAACTGAATCAGCAAACAGCGGCCAAGCGTATGGGCATTCCTCAACCGAAAGTGTCGGGAATGATGCGCGGAGACTTCACAAATCTGTCCGAGCGCAAGCTGATGGACTGCTTGAATCGCCTCGGCTACGACATCGAGATCAAGGTGCGGCCGACAGCCGAACAGGTCGGGCACCTGACGCTCGCAACCACTTGACCCAGGACGCTGGCGATGGCGGCGCTTGGCAAACGCCTCGAATTCAAGGTCGCGTAGTTCCTGCCGCGCTGCGCCGCGTCCGGCTTGTTACTCAATCTTCCCGATTCTCATATACTTCCCTTTTTATTAACGTTCCGCCAGACCTTTCGTTCTATGCGGCATCAACGAACATAGTATACTGTGGCCCACTGACAACCACGTGCGCCCCGGCGCCCGCCCATGCGCCATTCCCCGGTCAATCGCCCACGGCTCCTGTCTGGAGCCGCAGCCATCCGCTTCAGCTTTGCGCTGGCAGCGGTGCTGCTCACTGTCTGGGCGCAATGGCTGAAGCCACCGGCCAGCTCGTTTTTTGCCGACGAATGGCTGCGCGACCGCATGATCAACCTGCAGGCCAGCAGCGCCGAAGAGCCGCGCATCCTGGTGGTCGACATCGACGAAGCCAGCACGTCCGAACTGGGACCCTGGCCCTGGCCACGCGAACGCATGGCCGACCTGGTCGAAAAGCTGATCACCATCTATAAGGCCAAAGGCGTGGCGCTCGACATCGTGCTGCCCGATCCGCGCCCCGACAGCGGCGATGGCGACCAGCGCCTGGCCTTGCTGGCCGAACACGGCCCGCTGGTGACCGCCCAGATTTTCGAATATCCCGGCGCCAGCGAAAACCCGGTGCGCGACGGCCAGCTGGCCGGCGGCGTGCCGGCCAAGGGCAGCCACGCCGGCGTGCCGGCGCGCGGCTACATTGCCAACCACGCCGGCATGGCGCGGGCCGCCCACGTCGGCAATATCGGTTTCATTCCCGACCGCGACGGCGTATTGCGCCGCCTGCCCCTGTTCACCCGCTACCAGGACCGGCTGTACCCGGCCCTGACGATTGCCCTGATCGACTGCTGCAGCGGCGGGCCGCCGTTGCGCCTGCCTGCGGACGACTTCATGCGCGTGTCGTACAAGCGCGACTGGACCGCCTTTACCGTGGTGTCGGCGGCCGACATCCTGAAAGTGCGGATCCGCCCCGACAGCGCCCACGATCGCCTGGTCCTGGTCGGTTCGTCGGCCATGGGCCAGGGCGACCGCGTGACCACGCCGCTGGCGGCGCAGCGACCGGGCCTGGGCGTGCACGCCGCCATGCTGTCGACCCTGCTCGAGCACCAGGCCGGCCAGGCGCCGGCGCCGTGGCCAGGGAAAATCATCGCCGTCCTGTTTTCGATCGGCATCGCCATCATCGCCATGCTTGGCTTTCCACGCCTGCGCGCCGTATCCAGCGTCGGCCTGTTGCTGGGCAGCATGCTGGTCTGGCTCGTGGTGGCCTACTTTACCAGCCGCCACGATCCGGCTTTCGTAACCACCGCGCCACTGGCCTCAGCCCTGTTCCTGCTGATCGTGGCCGTGCCCTTCCAGTGGCAGCTGACCCAGACGCGCTCGCGCCACCTGCTCGATACCTTGCGCCAGTACGTGGCGCGCGAAGTGGTCGACGAACTGCTGCGCAGCGACCTGCGCGACCCGCTCAAGCCGGCCCGGCGCGACGTCACCACCCTGATTGCCGACATGGAAGGCTATACCACCCAGGTCGAAACGCTGCCGGTGGAAGAAGCGGCCCAGCTCACGCGCGACTTCCTCGACTGCCTGACCGGGCCGGTGCTGGAACAAAAAGGCACGCTCGACAAATACACCGGCGACGGCCTGGTTGCTTTCTGGGGCGCGCCATTGCCTGTCGACAATCACGCCGACCTGGCGCTGGACGCCGCGCGTGAAATCGTGCGCCGCGTGCGCCAGATGAGCGCGCATCGGGTGGACCAGGGCAAGCTGCCGCTACGGGTACGGATCGGCATCGAGAGCGGCGAAGCCATGGCCGGCGACTTCGGCACCTCGTTCCGTTCGATCTACACGGCGGTCGGCGACAGCGTCAATACGGCGTCGCGCCTGGAGCAGGCGGCGCGCGATTTCCCGCACGATGTGATCGTCGGCGCCGGCACGGTGGGTCGGGCGACCCGCCATCGATTTATTTTATTAGGCGAACGTCTATTGCGCGGCAAAGAAAGGCCAACTACCCTGTTCACTTTTGATCCAGACCCAACAGATGCCCCGAAAACGATGGCAGTGACGACGACAGACCCGCAGCGTACCGCAGAGCCGGCCCGATGACGCGCCCTGTACCTGCCCGCGGACTGGCGGCCGGCCTGTGCCTGACGGCCTTGCTGGCCGGCAGCGCCAGTGCGCAAACCACGCCCGACAAGCCCGACCTGTACCAGGAAGCGCTGCAGTCGATCGCCGAAGGGCGCAAGAACGACGCCAGCGCGGCCCTGATGCGCGTAATCGAGAACGAACCGCTGCACGCCGGCGCCTGGCTCGAAATTGCCCTGATCCAGTGTTCGCTGGGCCACGCCGACGAAGCCGACCGCCTGTTCCGCGACATTATCGAACGCTTCAAGCCGCCGCAAGGCATCCTGGACCTGATCAGCGAGGCGCGCGCCGGCGGCTGCAATTCATGGCATGCCAACAGCCAGGGCTCGCTGATGGTGGCGCGCGGCATCGACCAGAACGTCAACCAGGGCGCCAGCACCAGCACCTATGCGGTCATCCGCGACGGCATTCCGCTCGAGGAAATCCTGTCGCCCGATTTCCTGCCCAGGCACGACCAGTACAGCGTGTTCGGCGGCGAATACATGCGCGACATTACGCCCAACGGCAGCATTGCCTTCGGCCAGTTCCAGGCGCGCCGCAACGACAGCCTGTCGCAGTACGACAGCGCCTCGCTGTTCGTGGGCGTAGAAACGCCGTGGCGCCTGGGCCGCTGGACCTTGCGCAGCACCAGCATGCTGGGATTGACCAGCCTGGGCGGCGCACTGTACCAGCGCCACGTTCAGTTCCAGGCCCGCGTCGGACCGCCCATCGCCCTGCCCGGCAAAACGCAGCTTCACCTGATCGCCGCCTATTCGCATGTCGACTACCGCACCCTGGTCAGTTTCGACTCGAACACGGTTGAACTCAAGGCCCAGCTCAGCTACCGCAGTAACGGCAGCTCGGCCAGCCTCACCTCGGGCTATCTGAACGACCACGCGACGGGCGACCGTGCCGGCGGCGACCGCCACGGCTGGCTGCATTCCCTGCTCGTGCGCCAGGCATTGCCGGAAGGCATGATGACCGAAGTGGGCCTGGTGCGGCAGAGCTGGCACAGCGCACTGCCGTATGCGCCGGCGATCCCGGTGGTGCGCGACCAGCGCACCCAGGTGATACGCGCCACCTTGATCATGCCAGTGGGCAAAAATCACAACGTGCAACTCGAGGCGCGCCAGGTCAGGAACAAGGAAAATATTTCCGTCTTTCAGTACAATAACCGGCTGCTGCAGCTCAGCTGGCAATGGAACGGGCTGTAACAAGCCCGTCATTCCGCTACAATTGCCAGCAACGAATATTGATTGTTGATGGAGTCGCATGGTCTGGGAGTTAGTTTTGTTTATCGCGGCCTGCACGGTCGTTACCGTCGGCTGCCTGGTGCCGAACGGCTGGCTGCCGCCCCTGCCCAACGATAAACTGATGCACTTCGTCGGCTTCGGCGGCATTGCCGCCCTGGCCCTGCCGCTGGCAAGCAGCCGCCGCGAAGGCGCCTGGATCCTGATCGGCGTGCTGCTCGCCAGCGCACTCATCGAATGCCTGCAGAACCTGCTGCCCGACCGCCGCTTCTGCTGGCGCGATATTGCCGCCAATGCCTGCGGGATCGGCTTTGTCGCGCTGTGCGCGCTGCTGTACGGAGCGCTCTGACGATGAGCAATACTGACAACGTCAAGGACAAGGACAGCAATGCCGCGCCGGAAGAAAACCGGCAAAACATCCAGATCCACCTGCGCAAGATTCCCCTGCTGGCCGAACTGACCGATGAAGAAATCATTCGCGTCAAGGCGGAAATCCGCATCCGCCGCCACGCCAAGCGCGAAGTGGTGCTGCACAAGGGCGGCAGCGGCGATGGCCTGCTGTTCCTGCTATCGGGCCAGCTGCAGGTGATCGACGTGACCGAGGACGGGCGCGCGATCGGCCTGCGCATCCTGGCGCCGGGCGATTTTTTCGGCGAGATCGCCCTGATCAACAACTCGACCAGGTCTGCCTCGGTGGTGGCCATGACGGAGGTGCTGGTCGCCTTCCTGCCGGCGCCGCTGGCCATGCACCTGTTCTCGCACTCGCCGTCGGTGGCCTCGCACATGCTGAAACACCTGGCCCAGAAGATCCAGCGCGACTCCGAATTCCGCGCCCTGCTGAGCATTAACAATACCGCCAAGCGGATCTACACCTACCTGGTGCTCATGCAGCGCAAGCCGGGGGAAGACGGCGGCCAGCCGGTGGTCGAAAACCTGCCGACGCACCAGGACATTGCCAACATGATCAACACCAGCCGCGAGACAGTGACCCGCGCCCTGCTCACGCTGGTGCAGCAGGGTATCGTGCAGAAGGACCAGCACAAGCTGACGATCCTGGATCCGGAAGCCTTGCAGAAGCTGGTTCAGGGGACCTGATACAAGCCCGAATGCCCCGATGGCGAAAAGCTGTTGACTTTGAAATCGCAATACATACACTGAGAATATACGAAGTCGCACTTCCTTCGATTTGGAAATCATGAAACCAAGCGCCGATACGCCAATGACCGTTAGCCTTCCGGCCGACCTGGCCAGCCAGCTCGACAAGCTCACCCGAGCCACCGGACGGGACAAGAGCGCGATCACCATTGCCGCGCTCCGGGAATACATGGAAGCCGAGGCATGGCAAATCGCCGATATCGAGCGAGGCGTCGCGGAAGCAGAACGGGGTGAGTTTGCAAGTGCCAGCGAAGTGAATTCTTTCTTCGCAAAATATGGCGGTTAAGTGGACCAGGACAGCATTGGCCAACCTGGTCGCCATCGTTGAGTACATCGAAAAAGACAATGCCGAACGGGCAAAGTCATTCGCGCAGGAAATCCAAACAAAAACAAATAGCTTGGCCGAGTTTCCCGGCATGGGTAGGCCAGGACGCGTAGTCGGCACTCGCGAACTGGTCATACATCCCAACTACATCATCGCGTACCGGGTGCGCGCAGATGTGGTGGAGGTCTTGCGAGTTCAGCATGTCGCCAGGCGCTGGCCCAAGCGATTCTGACGCGGTCTCGATGCGGCTCAGGTCCGGCCGGCTTCGAGCATCTCGGTCAATCG
>NZ_JAUSME010000119.1 GCF_030645555.1 Herminiimonas sp. | reverse complement strand
GCATTACAAACCGGACGCTACGCTTGCGTTTGCTTCGGTTGAGTACATCATGCGTGACGTATCCTGGGGCTGGCTGGTGCGCTACATGCACTCGACCGGCGCTTCGGCCTTCTTCATCGTCGTCTATATCCACATGTTGCGCGGCCTGCTGTACGGTTCGTACCGCAAGCCACGTGAATTGGTCTGGCTGTTCGGTGTCGGCATCTTCCTGTGCCTGATGGCTGAAGCGTTCTTCGGCTATTTGCTGCCATGGGGCCAGATGTCGTACTGGGGTGCGCAGGTTATTGTTAACCTGTTTGGCGCTATCCCTTTCATTGGTCCTGACCTGTCGCTGTGGATACGTGGCGATTACGTCGTCTCGGACGCAACATTGAACCGTTTCTTTGCTTTCCACGTGGTTGCAATTCCACTGGTATTGATCGGCCTGGTTGTCGCGCACATCATTGCGTTGCACGAAGTGGGCTCGAACAATCCGGACGGTATTGAAATCAAGGAAAAGCTGGATGAAAAAGGCGTTCCGCTCGACGGCATTCCATTCCATCCTTACTACTCGGTGCATGATATTTTCATGGTGACCATTTTCCTTGCAGTGTTCACGAGTGTTGTGTTCTTTGCGCCGGAAATGGGTGGTTACTTCCTCGAGTACAACAACTTCGTTCCAGCTGATCCGCTGAAAACGCCGCCGCACATTGCGCCGGTCTGGTACTTCACGCCTTTCTACTCGATACTGCGTGCGGTTACTTCAGACTTCATGGTCTGGCTGGCAGCGGGTGTGGCTGCATACGTCGCCCTGGTCATACTGAAAACCCGTCTGGCCAGCACGTTCAAAGCTGCTGCTGCGGTGATCGGTCTGGTGGCGATTGCACTGATGTTTATCCTCGACGCGAAATTCTGGGGCGTGGTGTTGATGGGCGTATCGGTCATGATCATGTTTGGTTTGCCATGGTTTGATATCTCGCCGGTCAAGTCGATTCGTTATCGCCCAAGCTGGCATAAATGGGTCTACCTCGTCTTTGGTATTAACTTCGTTGTCCTCGGCTATCTTGGTGTGCAAGCTCCCACTCCGATCGGTACTGCAGTTTCGCAGATTGGTACCTTCATCTACTTCGGTTTCTTCTTGCTGATGCCGTGGTGGAGTGCGATGGGAACATTCAAGCCTGTGCCGGATCGCGTTGTTTTCCATCCGCACTAAGCCGCAAAGGGATAAAAGAATCATGAAATTGCTGAAAAAACTGATTGCTACCCTGGCGCTTTTGCCAGGGCTGGTGCTGGCCTCCGGCGGTGAGTTTCCGCTGGATCATGCGCCTGACCACACCAAGGACCTCGCAGCGTTGCAAAACGGGGCAAGACTTTTTGTGAATTACTGCCTTAGCTGCCACTCTGCATCGGCATTGCGCTACAACAAGCTGCAGGACCTCGGTTTGACCGAAGAACAGATCAAGAACAATCTGCTCTTCACGTCGGACAAGGTCGGCAGCATGATGACGATAGCGATGGCGCCGAAAGATGCGAAAGAATGGTTTGGCGCAGCACCACCGGATCTGTCGGTGATTGCACGTGCCAAGGCTTCGGGCGCAGGCTCGGGACCGGACTGGCTTTACACGTATCTGCGTACTTACTATAAAGACGATACGCGCGCGACCGGCTGGAACAATATGACTTTCCCTAACGTCGGCATGCCGCACGTGTTGTGGGAATTGCAGGGTGAGCGTACAGCCAAGTATGTCGAAGAAAAAGACCCGCATGATGCCAGCAAGGTAGTGCATAAATTTGTCGGTTTCGAGCAAGTGACGCCAGGCAAATTGACCACACTCGAATACGATAAATCAATCGCTGATCTGGTGTCGTTCATGACCTGGATGGCAGAGCCGGCACAAAATACCCGCAAACGCCTCGGCGTCTGGGTATTGATGTTCCTGGGTGTATTCATGGTAATCGCCTGGCGCTTGAACGCTTCCTTCTGGAAAGACGTCAAGTAAATTTTTTGCCCGCAATCTGCGGGCATTTGTTTTGGGGTGAGCCGTACTGCGTCTCACCCTTTTGTTTCTAAGGAACTATAAAAATGATGGTTCTCTATTCGGGCACGACTTGCCCATTTTCCCAACGTTGCCGCCTGGTCCTGTTTGAAAAAGGCATGGACTTCGAAGTGCGCGACGTGGATTTGTTCAACAAGCCGGAAGACATTTCGACGATGAACCCGTACGGCCAGGTGCCTATCCTGGTTGAGCGCGATTTGATCCTGTATGAATCCAACATCATCAATGAATACATCGATGAGCGCTTCCCGCATCCGCAATTGATGCCGGCTGACCCATTGATGCGCGCGCGCGCACGTCTGATGCTGTTCAATTTTGAAAAAGAATTGTTCGTCCACGTGCACGTGCTGGAAAACGACAAGGGCCGCAGCGGCGAAAAAGCGCAGGAAAAAGCGCGCAATGAAATCCGCGACCGCCTGACGACACTGGCACCACTGTTCCTGAAGAACAAGTACATGCTGGGCGATGAATTCTCGATGCTGGATGTCGCCATTGCACCATTGCTGTGGCGTCTGGATCACTACGGCATCGAACTGTCGAAAACTGCTGCACCGCTGATGAAATACGCCGAACGCATCTTTTCGCGTCCGGCCTATATCGAAGCATTGACGCCATCTGAAAAGGTCATGCGCCGCTAAAAAGCTGCGGCATGAACCCCATGTCGTTGAGTGCAGGCTGATTGTTCTATTGCCTTTCATTCAACGACATGAACTGGAATTCATGTCACACTTTTCGCCTGTATGGAAGCGATCATCATGTCTGAAACATCCACCAAACCTTATCTGTTGCGCGCCATTTACGAATGGTGCACCGACAATGGCTACACACCGTATATGGCTGCAGTCGTTGACGGCGGCACGCGGGTGCCGATGGAGTTCGTCAAGAATGGCGAAATCGTGCTCAACATCAGCTTCAGCGCCACCAGCGGCTTGAAGATGGAAAATGACTTGATACGCTTCAGTGCGCGCTTTGGCGGTGTCTCGCGCGATATCTCGGTTCCTGTTGATAACGTGGTCGCCATCTATGCGCGTGAAAACGGGCAGGGCATGGCATTCGAGGCGAGCAGCAAGTCGGCTGATCAACAAACGGCAGATGTGCAGGCGGAAGATTTTTCACCTGCCGATCAAGCGGCTACATTTACCTCAGGACCGGCATTGACTTCAGTGCCGACTGTGCAGAAGAGCGCGCAGGATGCAGGCGATGGTTCGGATGATGCGCCGGAACCACCAAAAAAAGGCGGTCGCCCTACACTTACCCGCATTAAATAGCGTAGAATACGCGCTGCGAAAAAGTTTCGCCGACTTAGCTCATTTGGTAGAGCAGTTGATTTGTAATCATCAGGTGGCCAGTTCGAAACCGGCAGTCGGCACCAGTATCAGTATCAAAGGGTTGCAAGCTCAGGCTTGCAACCCTTTTTTATTTTCTGGAATGGAAGTGCAGAAGATCAGGCTGGTGGTTCTTCAAAGCGGCATGAACCAGTACGTCAGCCAGACTGCCGCCAGCACCGCGACAGAGCCGGCACCGACCCTGACCGCAAAGGCCCAGCCGCCGGAAAAGGCAGCAGCTATCAGTTTGCTGATCACATTGCTGGAAAACCCCAACAGCACCGCCCACAGTATCTGCGCCGGGCTCAGCTGGCCGCTGGCGCCCAGCGACAGTACCGAGGTTGCGGCACTATGGGCATCGGCAAAACCTGCCAGGGTGGCGCCTATGCCGACCGCAGTATGGCCGAAGTAGCTGTTGGCGACAGAGACCGCACCCGTCACGATAGTCAGCAGCAGGGCAAAGCCCAGCGCATACAGCAGGCTGAAGGCATGCCCGCTGGCCGCAGGCACGCCATCAGTCTTGCGATGTGCGAGCACGCTGATGCCGGCAACGATGAGCGAGCATAGCCATCCTGCCAGCAGGGCCGGGGCGAGGGTGGCAAGCGAGGCCGGATGGATGGTTGCTGCCACCAGAAATATCTGCGGTATCGTGGCGACGCTGGAAAACAGCGCACCGGATACGCAGGCATTGAGCAGTTCGGGTTGCTGGCGCGCCTTCACGCCCATCGATGCAATCGTCGCAGTACTGGAAATGAAGCCGGAGGCCAGTCCCGAGAGCGAATAACCAAGCCGCGCACCACCTATGCGCAGCGCAATGTAGCCCGCCGATTGCAGCGCCATCATCAGCACCACCAGGCTCCATATCCGGCGCGGATTGGCGCCGGCCAGCCATGCAATCGAAAGGTTGGGCACCAGCGGCAGTACCACCAGCGCCGCACCCGCCAGCACCAGCGCATCGCGCAGTTCGTTTGCCGACAGTAACTCTATCGAGAAGCGGTGCAAGCTGTTGCGCGCCACCAGCAAGCCGGCCACGATGACGGCGATGCCGGCCGATAGCGCAGGATAGGGAATGGCCGCGACGCCCAGCAGATAGGTGACAAATAGCGCGATTTCCGTGGTGACGCCGGGATCTTGCGAGCGCTCGCGCCAATATGAAATGGCGCTCAGCAGCAGTACCAGCAGCGCGCCCATGAATACCAGCCAGGGTTGCGCGAGCGCCTGCGCCAGTGCCCCGGCCAGTGCGGCCAGCGTGAAGGTGCGCACGCCAGCCAGCTCCCGGTTTGGCTCGCGCGCCTTGCGGCGCTCGCGATCGATGCCGATCAGCAGGCCGCTGCCTAGCGCCACTGCGAAGCCTATCAGCACATTCTCATTGAGATCCATAAGCACCTAGAAACAGTTTCGGCAACAGGCAGGCTGGAGCAAAGTCAGCGCACTGTGCGTGCCCCGTGATGACGCACCTGTTGTCCTGTGAAATCAGGGTTTCAAGCCGTTCCAGCGCGGCGTCATGTCGTGCGAGATATCAAATAAATCCAGTACCCGGCCGACCGTGTGGTCGACCATTTCGGCTATCGATGCCGGCCTGTGATAAAAGCCCGGCAGGGGCGGGAAGATGATGCCGCCCATTTCAGTCACGGCCGTCATGTTGCGCAGATGGGCCAGGTTGAACGGCGTTTCGCGCACCATCAATACCAGGCGGCGGCGTTCTTTCAAGACCACATCGGCGGCGCGCGTGATCAGGTTGTCGGACAGGCCGTGTGCGATCGCGGCCAGCGTCTTCATCGAGCAGGGTGTGACGATCATGCCGTCGGATTGAAACGAGCCGCTGGCGATCGCTGCGCCTACATCGCGCACATTGTGGACGACATCGGCCAGCGCTTCGACATCCTTGCGGCTCATGTCGAGCTCCTGATGCAGGTTCAGCACGCCGGCTTCGGAGATCAGCAGATGTGTTTCCACCTGCTGCGCGCGCAAGGCTTGCAGCAGGCGGGTAGCGTAGACGACGCCGGTTGCGCCAGTGATTGCAATGATCAATCGCTTCCGGCGCGGCGCAGCCAGTGCAGCGTCAGCCGACGCTGTCACTTCAGGCTTTCAGCAATGCTTGCAGTTCGCCGGATTCAAACATCTCGTTCATGATGTCGGAGCCGCCGATGAATTCGCCCTTGACGAACAACTGCGGAACAGTCGGCCATTGCGAGTAATCCTTGATGCCCTGACGGACTTCGGCATCGTCAAGCACGTTGACGGTAACGATATCCTGCACACCGCTTTCCTTGAGCAATGCAATTGCCTTGCCGGAAAAGCCACATTGCGGAAATTGCGCAGTGCCTTTCATGAATAACACGACCGGGTTTTGGGTTACGGTTTCTTTGATCCAGGTTTGTACGTCGTCGCTCATCGCTGCCTCACTGTAGTTAATTGCTGCCATTATAGGAAAAACCGGGCGGTCTTGCTGACTATCCTTTTAGTTTGGCAAAGGCGGCTGCCATCGCGCCACCCGCATCTGCCTGCCGTGTCTGCTGGTTCTGGTGTTGCGACAGGCGTTTGCTGTCATTGCGGTCGCCTTTTTGCTCTGGCTTGCTGCCGGCCACCGGTGCGGCATCGGACAGGCGCATCGTCAGTGCTATGCGTTTGCGCTTTTCATCGATTTCCAGCACTTTCACTTTCACCACTTGCCCCGCCTTGACCACCGTATGCGGATCCTTGACGAAGGTATTCGACAGCGCGGAAATATGCACCAGGCCATCCTGATGCACGCCGATATCGACAAAGGCGCCGAAGGCCGCAACATTGGTGACCACGCCTTCCAGGATCATGTCGGGCCGCAAATCCCGGATCTCTTCGACACCATCCTTGAAGGTCGCGGTGGTGAATTCCGGGCGCGGATCGCGGCCTGGTTTTTCCAGTTCCTTCAGGATGTCGGTGATGGTCGGGATGCCGAACTTGTCATCTGCATATTTGGCCGGATTCAGGGACTTCAGCACTTTTTCATCGCCGATGATGCTTTTGACATCCTTCTTGATGTCGGCGAGGATTTTTTCTACCAGCGGATACGATTCCGGATGGACTGCAGAGGCGTCCAGCGGATTGTCGCCCGACATCACGCGCAAAAAGCCGGCCGCCTGCTCGAAAGTCTTGTCGCCCAGCCGGGGTACTGCGCGCAACGCTTCGCGTGATGTAAAGACGCCTTTGGTATCGCGATAACTGACTATGCTTTGCGCAACGCTGCTGCTCAAGCCGGAGACGCGCGCCAGCAGCGGGGCCGATGCGGTGTTGACGTCGACGCCGACCGCGTTCACGCAATCCTCGACCACTGCATCGAGCGAGCGCGCCAGCTGGGTCTGGCCGACATCGTGCTGATACTGGCCGACGCCGATAGATTTCGGATCGATCTTGACCAGTTCCGCCAATGGATCTTGCAGGCGGCGCGCAATCGAGACCGCACCGCGTATCGACACATCCATGTCCGGCAATTCACGCGAGGCGAATTCGGAAGCTGAATACACCGATGCGCCGGCTTCGGAGACGACGATCTTGGTCAGCTTCAGTTCAGGGCGCAGCTTGATCAAGTCCTGCGCCAGCTTGTCGGTTTCGCGCGATGCAGTGCCGTTGCCGATCGAGATCAGCGCGACTTGATGCTTTTCTGCCAGTTGCGCGAGCACATGCAGCGAGCCATCCCAGTCGTTGCGCGGCTGATGCGGATAGATGGTGGCCGTATCGACCACCTTGCCGGTGGCGTCGACTACCGCCACCTTGACGCCGGTGCGCAAGCCGGGGTCCAGCCCCATCGTCGCGCGCGGGCCGGCAGGTGCGGCCAGCAACAGGGCCTTCAGGTTGAGGGCGAACACATTGATCGCCTCGACTTCGGCTTTTTCGCGCAGCTGGGTCATCAACTCGGTTTCCAGGTGCATGAAGATTTTCACGCGCCAGGTCCAGCGCACCGTGTCGGCCAGCCATTTGTCGGCCGGGCGTCCCTGGTTGCTGATGCCGAAGCGCGCGGCAATGCGGCCCTCGCAGGGATTGAGCGGCGCACCCCATTTCGGCTTTTCTTCTTCAGTATCGAGGCGCAGGTTCACGTTCAGCATTTCTTCGCGGCGGCCGCGGAACATCGCCAGTGCACGGTGCGACGGGATCGTGTCTATGGTTTCCGAGTAATCGAAATAATCGGAGAATTTAGCGCCGGCGTCTTCCTTGCCTTCCACCACTTTCGATTCGACGATCCCGTGTTCGGTCAGATAGATGCGCAAGGCTTGCAGCAGCGTGGCATCTTCGGCAAAGCGTTCCATCAAGATCTGGCGCGCGCCGTCGAGCGCCGCCTTGGTATCGGCCACGCCCGGATTGTCTATGCCATCCACCGTGAAGGCCGGCTTCAGATAGCTGGCGGCCTCTAGTTCCGGGTTCAGCGTCGGATCTGCCAGCAGCGCATCGGCGAGCGGCGTCAAGCCTGCTTCGGCGGCGATTTGCGCCTTGGTGCGGCGCTTCTGCTTGTACGGCAGGTACAAGTCTTCCAGCCGCGTCTTGTCTTCCGCATGCATGATCGCGTCCAGCAAGGCCGGCGTCATCTTCTTTTGTTCTTCTATCGAGGCGACGATGGCGGCGCGCCGGTCTTCCAGTTCGCGCAGGTAGCGCAGGCGTTCTTCCAGCAGGCGCAGCTGGATGTCGTCGAGGCCGCCGGTGGCTTCCTTGCGGTAACGCGAGATGAAAGGCACGGTGGCGCCTTCATCGAGCAGGGCGATGGCGGCGGCAACCTGTATCGGTTTGGCGGCAAGTTCAAGGGCAAGACGTTGTTCTATCGAAGGCAGCATGGGTAATCAGGAATGAGGGAAGCGAGCGCTAGATGATACGCAATCCAGACGATTGCGCCAGTCTTGACAGGCGCGAAAACGCGATGACGAATATTTTCGGTTTTGGTATGGCTGGATTTCGATGCAGATGGGGTACTGGATCACTTGTCATTCCCGTCAAGACGGGAATCCAGAGATGTCTCGCTAAAGTTTGCCGATAGCGAATTCTGTTTTGTCTTCGATGATGCTCGGTTGCCGGGGGTAGCCCGGCGGCTAGTTACCTTTTTTGCTTCGCCAATAAAGGTAACCCAA
>NZ_JAUSME010000231.1 GCF_030645555.1 Herminiimonas sp. | reverse complement strand
GCGATGAAGAACTGGCCCAGTTCCATACCTTCAATGCAACGGCAGAGCCGGCTGCGGATGTCGACCAGACGCCTGCGGCAAATGAACTCGATCATTTGAAGATAGATGCATGGGACGCAGCCAGCACAGTTTTACCGGTTGCCCATGTGATCGATTTCCCCGGCAATCCGTCAGCTGCGAGCAAGCCGGATGACAATGTCAAATACATAGGTGATCTGGAAATCAGCCTGCCGCTGCACAATATTTATCTGGCGGAAACCGATGAGCTGGTGCGCCTGTTGTCGCAGGATATCGCCGAATGGCGTCACGAGCCCGAGCGTCACGTCAATATCCTGGCGGTACATGCTGCGCATTCGCTGGCCGGAAGTTCTGCCACTGTCGGCTTCAAGCCCTTGCAGCAAATTGCCTATGCGCTGGAAGCCGTGTTGCAGTATCTGGCAAGGAATCCGGTCAAGCTGCTGATATCGGAATACGATGCGCTGGAACATGGCGTGGAACGCATACGCTTCATGCTGCAGATGTTTGCGCTGGGTGAAATGCCTGATTTCGAACCGGAGCAGGCGGACATACTGGAGCGGATGATTGAAGACTTTGAATTCCGCGCCGACCCACGACCAGAGCAGCCGGTATTCGATGCGCCTGTCGTGCCGGAGGCAGCGCCTGAGGTGTCGCCTGCAGCGAACAATGTCGTCGATATTTCAAAGGCCGCCGCAACCGAGCCGCTACATGTGGCCGCCGAAGTCGAGCCGGCCCTGTTTGAAGAGCCGGTCTATCCGAAGGATAACGAAGAGCTTGCCGATCCTGCGCTGGCGATCAAGGATGAGATCGACGCCGACCTGTTGCCGGTTTTTATAGAAGAAGGCAGCGATATGTTGCCGCAGATGGGGCAGGCATTGCGGGCATGGCAGCATGCGCTGGGCGATGCCGCATTGCCGCAATCCATCTTGCGGATACTGCATACAGTCAAAGGCAGTGCGCGCATGGCCGGTGCGATGTTGCTGGGCCAGCATATGCACGAGATGGAAACGCGCATAGAAAACATTACGCATGCCGGCTATCCTTCCGCCGCCGCGGTGGAAGATTTGCTGGCGCGGCATGATCATGGCTTGCATTTGTTCGAGCAGTTGCAAAATCCGGATGCGCCGGCACAGCAATCTTTCGAGGCAGCGCATGCCGACAAGGAAAGCACCGCCACGCCTGCAGAATTGCCGGTCGTAACCAGCCTGATGCCAGTGACGGAAAAGCGCACGGTAGCGGCGGCAACAGGTGCATCGACTGCGGTGGCCTCAGCTGCGCCGGTGCCACTGGTGCGTGTGCGCGCCGATATTCTCGACCGCCTGGTCAATCAGGCAGGTGAGGTATCGATCTCGCGTTCCAAGCTGGAAACGGAAGTCGGAACCTTGCGTTTATCCATGGGCGAGTTGTCTGAAAACGTGTCGCGTTTGCGCGAGCAATTGCGTGAAATCGAAATGCAGGCCGAATCGCAGATCAGTTCGAACATGGGCGCATCGGCCGAGCGCGAGTTTGATCCGCTCGAATTCGATCGCTTTACCCGCCTGCAGGAATTGACGCGGATGATGGCTGAAAGCGTCAATGACGTCGGCTCGGTGCAGCAAAATCTGAGTCGCACCATCGACAGTGCCAGCACCGATCTGGTGACTCAGGGGCGTTTGACACGCGACTTGCAGCAGGATTTGATGCGCGTACGCATGGTGCAGTTTGCCAGCATCTCCGAACGTTTGTATCGTGTCACGCGCCAGGCGGCGAAGGAAACCGACAAGCGCGTCAATCTCGATATACGCGGTAGCGCAGTCGAGGTCGATCGCAGCGTGCTGGAAAAAATGGCCGGGCCGTTTGAACATCTGCTGCGCAATGCCATCGTGCACGGCATAGAATCACGCGAAAAACGGCGTGCCGCCGGCAAGAATGAAACCGGCGAATTGCGGGTTGAAATCCGCCAGGAAGGTAATGAAGTCGTCATCCATTTTTCCGATGACGGCCAGGGCCTGAACCTGAACAATATCCGCAACAAGGCGCTGGAAAACGGCTTGCTGGCGATGGATGACAATTTGTCCGATGCGGAAGTCACCGATCTGATTTTCCATCCCGGTTTTTCGACTGCGGAAGAAATTACCGAGCTGGCAGGACGCGGCATAGGCATGGATGTGGTGCGTTCGGAAGCGGCATCGCTGGGCGGTCGCGTCGCGATTTCGTCAGAGCCGGGCAAGGGTGCGCAATTCACGATACATCTGCCCTTGACGCTGGCCGTGACGCAAGTCGTGATTCTTTCGACTGGTGGCAAAACCTACGCGGTTCCATCGGTGCTGGTTGAGCAGGTGCAGCAATTGAAGAATGGCCCGCTGGCGATTGCCTACAATGAAGGCGCGGTCATGTGGCAATCGCAACGCGTGCCCATGTACTATCTGTCGGCCTTGCTCGGCGACACCGATATCACGCCGGTGGCGCAGCAATATTCGCCGTTGATGATCTTGAAGAGCGGCAATGACAGGGTGGCCTTGCACGTCGATGAAATCCTCGGCAATCGCGAAGTCGTGGTCAAGAACATCGGGCCGCAATTGTCGCGCATGATAGGCATAGCCGGCGCCACGGTACTTGGTTCAGGTGAAATTGTATTGATCCTGAATCCGGTGCCGCTGGCACAACGTGCGGCGCATGAAAACATACGCGCACCGCGCCTGACGCCATCGAATGTGCCGGATGACATGGGCGCAGTCGCCGAAATGGCAACCTTCGAGCCGGTTGCCCGTCGCGTCGATCCGGTGCAGGGTTTGCGCACCCAGCATATCGTGATGGTGGTCGATGATTCGCTGACGGTGCGACGCGTGACGCAGCGCCTGTTGACGCGCGAAGGCTATCAGGTGGTGCTGGCCAAGGATGGCATCGATGCACTGGAACATTTGCAATCGGTCACGCCGGATGTGATGCTGGTCGATATTGAAATGCCGCGCATGGATGGCTTCGATCTGACGCGCAATATCCGCGGTGATGAACGCACGCGCGATATTCCTATCATCATGATTACGTCGCGCACCGCCAGCAAGCATCGCAATTACGCGATGGAGCTGGGCGTGAATGAGTATCTGGGCAAGCCATATCAGGAAGATGCCTTGCTCAAGCTGATAGAGGGTTTCATCAAGAAGGAAGCCACCCTCGGTTAATGTCTTGCCATTCGTAAAAAATCCCGCATGTGTGCGGGATTTTTTTTGCGTGCTGCGTTTTAATCCTGTGCATCATGCGTGGCCACTTTTTTGACGACCGCATAGCGTTGCAAGGTAAGTGCACGGGCGTCTTCATGCTGCAGCAGCGGTGCTGGATAATTCTTGCCGAGTTCGATATTGGCCATTTTCAATTCCAGTGCCGGTGCACGCCACGGCGCATGGATATGCTTGTTCGATAATTTTGCCAGCTGCGGCAGATAGCGGCGTATGAATTTTCCTTCCGCATCGAACTTTTCCGACTGCGTGATCGGATTGAAGATGCGGAAATAGGGCTGTGCGTCGCAACCTGAAGAAGATGCCCATTGCCAGCCGCCGTTATTGGCGGAAAGATCGAAATCATTCAGTTTTTCGGCGAAATAATGTTCGCCCCAGCGCCAGTCTATGCCCAGATCCTTGATCAGGAATGATGACGTCACCATGCGCAGGCGGTTATGCATGTAGCCGGTTTGATTGAGTTGCGCCATCGCTGCATCCACCAATGGATAACCGGTGAGTCCTGCGCACCAAGCCTGGAACAGGGTTTGCGCATGCGCGCCGCTTTCCCAGACGATGGCATCGTAATCCGGCTTGAACGCACGCTCGGTCACATGCGGATGATGAAACAGGATCGTGAAATAAAAGTCGCGCCATATCAGTTCCGCCAGCCAGACTGCCGCACCGCTGCCGCCAGTGCCGGCGCGCATGGCGTCCAGCGCCCGCCGCACCAGCGCGCGTATGGACACCGTGCCGAAGCGCAAGTGTACGGATAGATAGGACGGGCCCTTGATGGCAGGGAAATCGCGCGTCTGATCGTAGCGCTGCATGCGGTCGGCAAAAGCGTCCAGCAATTCCTGCCCGCCATGCATGCCGGTCGGGATATTCAATTCAGTCAGATTGGTTTTTTCAAAACCCAGCTCTGCCAGCGAGGGGATAGCCGCAGTATTTGCCGGCAAAGGTGCGAAGTGCGCGCTATGGGCATCGATTTCATAAGGCTGCAGGTAAGCCTCATCCGGTCCTGCATGCAGTTTCTTCAGCCAGGCGTTCTTGTATGGCGTGAATACCGAAAACGGCTTTTCCGCCAGTGTCAGCACTTCACTTTTTTCAAAGATCACCTGATCCTTGTAACTGTGCAGCGTACGCCCCGCACTGTGCAGGGCGGTGGCGACCCTGGCATCGCGTTCTATTGCTTGCGGTTCGTAGTCATGATGGGCAAATACTGCATCTACGCCCAGTTCGGCAGCCAGTGCAGGGATCGCCTGTTCGGCCCACGCGTGCCGCACGATCAAGCCGCCGCCCATTGTGCGCAAGGCTTGATCCAGTTCCAGCAGGCTGGCATGGATGAATTCGATGCGGCGGTCTGCCCTGGGCAAGGCATCCAGAATTGCCCGGTCGAAAATGAATGCACAGTAGACCTGACGGCTTTGCGTCAGTGCGTGGTGCAGTGCTGCATGGTCGAAACTGCGCAGATCGCGGCGGAACCAAACCAGGGTCTTGTCAAATTGGGGCATGAGTGGGCGCTATGCAGGGAAATGGGGAAAGCCAGAGAATGCAGGAAAAATAGCTTCCATGGGTAGTTTGGGACAGAAAATTCAGCCAAAACTGCTAAAATACCGCCTATGTCGAAGCAACGTAAGACCAGCAAATCCCCCCATGATCCCGGTTCACCCTGGGACTCCCTCGATTTTTCCGCTGCACCTGAGCAAGCTGCGCGCAATGAACTGCATCTGGCTGACCATTTCCTGATCGCGATGCCTTCGATGCTGGACCCGGTTTTCGGCGGCACGGTAGTCTACCTGTGCGAACATAATGCAAACGGTGCACTGGGCGTGATCATCAACAAGCCTACCGATATGACGGTTGATGTTTTGCTCAATCGCATAGACTTGAAGCTGGAAATCGCACCGGATCTGGTGCCGCTGGAAAAAACGCCTGTGATGTACGGCGGCCCGGTACAAGCCGATCGCGGTTTTGTGTTGCATGCGCCTATGGGCGATTTTTCATCGACGCTGCCGGTTACCGGCGAAATCGCACTCACGACCTCGAAGGACATACTCGAGGCAGTCGCACTCGGCACGGGGCCGCAACGCATGCTGGTCAGCCTGGGTTGCGCCGGCTGGGGCGCCGGCCAGCTTGAAGATGAAATCATCCGCAACGGCTGGCTGACGGTGCGTGCCGATTCCACTATCCTGTTCGATCTGCCGCTGGAGCAGCGCTTTGTTGCGGCGATCAAATTGCTGGGCATAGATCCGATGATGCTGAGCGCCGAGGCCGGTCATGCATGATGGCAGGGCGCGCTAGTGGGAACCGTACTGGGTTTCGACTTTGGCTTGAAGCGCATCGGCGTTGCAGTAGGCAATACCTTATTGAAGCAGGCGCAGCCGCTGACGATCATCAGCGCCGCCACCAACGAAGCAAAATTTGCGGCGATCGCCGAGCTGGTGCGGCAATGGGAGCCAAGCCTGTGCATCGTCGGCTTGCCGCGCCATCCGGATGGCGCGGAACATGAAATGACGGTGCGTTGCCGTCGCTTCGCGAATCAACTGCATGGACGTTTTGACGTGGCAACGGTGCTGGTGGATGAGCGTTATTCATCCGCAGTGATTTCTCATCAACGCGGCGATCTGATCGACGATCAGGCGGCCGCTATCATCTTGCAACAATATTTCAATGACCATACCCAATCCTGAACTCGACGCCGAAGCCTTGTACCAAGTGCTGGCGAAGCAAGTGAAATCCGGCCTGGCAAACGCCGAGAATGTGGCGATAGTCGGCATCCATTCGGGCGGTGCATGGCTGGCAGAGCGCCTAGCAGCGGAACTGCAATTGACCGAGAGGCTGGGCTTCATAGACGTGTCTTTCTATCGCGACGACTTCGCGGAAAAAGGCTTGCGTCCCGATGTCAAGCCGACGCAGATACCATTCGATGTCGATGGCGCGACCATCCTGCTGGTCGATGATGTGCTCTACACTGGCCGCACTACGCGTGCTGCGATCAATGAATTGTTCGACTACGGCCGTCCGGCGCGCATCATGCTGGCAGCGCTGGCCGATCGCGGCGGCCGCGAGTTGCCTATCGCTGCCGATTTTGTCGCGCAAACAGTTTCCATTCCCGACCAGCAGTCGCTGGTACTTCAACGGGCCGATGACGGCCGCTTTTCCCTGACGGTGGATCATGCTTAATCCGCAACTGAATAAAAACGGTGAGTTGCAACATCTGCTCACGATAGAAGGACTGCCAAAGTCCAACATCATCCACATACTGGATACCGCTTCATCGTTTGTCAGTATCGG
>NZ_JAUSME010000100.1 GCF_030645555.1 Herminiimonas sp. | reverse complement strand
ATGAATCACCAGCAATGCAATTTCCGTTCCTTCTACCCGCTGATCGAAATTGGGTGATGGCAGGCGCAACACACCTGCTGCCCAGCCGCTGGCATCGATCTGAAAGGGCAAGGGCGCGCTGGTCGGTGTCTTATTCTGGTGCATTGATATCCAGCCGCTGCATCCGGTAGCGCAATTGGCGGAAACTAATGCCGAGCAATTCCGCTGCCTGGGTCCGATTGAATTTGGTCTTGGCCAGGGCACGTCGTATGATCTCGCGCTCGACATCATCCAGATGGTCGGGCAAAGACCCGGGTAAATCGCTGGCTGGCGCAACGACCTCTTTCGCCTCGACCTCTGCGAGATCCTGCTGGATAGCCGCCTGTTCGGTTGCGGCCAGCGTCTGGACAGAAGATGGAACCTGCGCTTTCAGCGCCAGGTCGCCCACTTCTATCAAGCCATCGTTGGCAAACGCCAGCGCACGCTCCAGGATATTTTCCAGTTCGCGCACATTGCCGGGGAAATGATAGCTGCGCAGCGCCTCCAGCGCAGCCGGCGTCAGCGCGGCTGGCTGGCCGCCGCCCAGCCGGGTCAATATCACGTTGGCCAGCAAGCCGATATCGTCCAGCCGCTCGCGCAAGGGCGGCAGATTCAGTTCGATCACATTCAAGCGATAATAGAGATCCTGCCGGAAAGTACCCTTGCCTACGCACTCATCCAGATTCTGGTGCGTCGCACTGATGATGCGGACATCGACCGGCTCCTCCGCCGTCGCCCCCACCTTGCGCACGCGCCGCTCCTGGATCGCACGCAGCAACTTGACTTGCATCGCCAACGGCAAATCGGCCACTTCATCGAGCAACAAGGTGCCGCCATTTGCAGCCTGGAAAAATCCATCCCGGTCATCGACTGCGCCGGTAAACGCGCCTTTGCGATAACCGAAAAATTCAGCTTCCATCAAGGTTTCAGGAATGGCACCGCAATTGACGGCGACAAAAGGCTTGTCGTTGCGCGCACTCTGCGCATGAATATCGCGCGCCGCCAATTCCTTGCCACTGCCGGATTCTCCGCTGATGGCCACCGGCGCCATGCTGCGCGCCAGCCGGGTGATTTGCGCACGCAATGCCTGCATGGCATCCGACTGCCCCATCAGGCGCAGCGCTGTAGTCCCGGCGGATTTTTCCTGCGTCTTGTCGGCTGCACCAGCCTGGCTGATGCGCAAGGCGGAACGCACCATCACGCGCAATTGTTCCAGGCCAACCGGCTTGGATAGATAATCGAAGGCCCCCGCTTTCAATGCCACCACCGCATTGTCGGCGCTGCCGAATGCAGTAATCACGGCGACCGGGGTGTTTTTATACTGTGCGGAAATTTCCTGCACCAGCTCTATGCCCAGGCCATCGGGCAAGCGCATATCTGTCAACACCAGCGCATATTCAGTCCTGGCGAGACAATCTCGCGCGACGGCCAGATCCGGGGCGCTATCCACATCCAGCCCCATTTTGACGAGCGTAATTTCCAGCAATTCGCGCAGGTCGTCTTCATCGTCAACTATCAGGATGCGAGGGGAAGTCATGGCACGCGGCTTTTACAGTTCATGGATAGGCAAATATCGTCAAATTTTTTCATTATTGGCAAAGGTGATCACGAATCGGCCGGCAGGGGGACTATGCTCATCATCGCTACGATATTCGTAATTGAGCATCGCGCCATTATTGAGGCACAATTCACGCGCCAGATAGAGTCCGAGGCCAGTGCCTTTGCTGGACGTCGTATAAAACGGCTCAAATAAATGAGCCCGTACTGCCGACGTAATCTGCGGACCATCATCCTGCACATGCAATTCCAGCCTGTGGCCTATGCTGGGCACTATATATACACGTATGCTGCCAGGTGCACCGCTGGCGTAGCGTAACGCATTTGTCAGCAAGTTCAAGACGATTTCGCGCAAATGCAAGGGATCAAAGCGCACTTTGTAAGGCGTCATGTCGCCGATCGCTATCAGTCCTTCCTGCAGCGCATGCATTTCACGCAACTCCGCCAGCACGTCGTCAAACAGCACTCCCAGGCTGAGCGGCTCATGATACTGCTGCGCCTTGCGTGAGAGTTTCAGGATATCTTCTATCATCCGGTTCAGGCGCGCCACATTGTCACCTATGATCGCGAGCAGCCGCTGCTGGCTTGCATTGGGATCTTCTTCATTCAACAGTGCGGCAGCATGCCCAATTGCAGACAGCGGGTTGCGCACCTCGTGTGCAATGCTGGCGGTCAGGCGTCCCATAGATGCCAGCTTGAGTTGTTGCGCGCGATTTTCAATCTCGGTCACGTCTTGCAGGAAAATCACGGTGCGATCTTCCTGAATCGCGTCTGCATCCACCTTTACAAAACGCAATTTCAAATGCGTAATCAATTCCCGCCGGCCACCCATGATCGTCGTGCCGCCTTGCAAAGTCGTATCGTCAAGATGCTTGATCAAGACAAATGTAGGCGCCACGGTTTGCGTAGCTGCACGCAAGCTGGCATTCGCATGCCATGCAAGGTAAGCGTCCGCTATCGGCTTTAACCATGCCATATCGGATAATTTTCCATACGATTTTTCGTGTGGAAATGTCAGTCCCAGCATGAATGCTGCGGCTGGATTGCTGGTCAATACGCGGCCCTTGCGATCGACCACCAGTATGCCATCCTCCATATCGGCAATGATCAGGCGATTGATCGCCTGCTGTACGCGTAGCGCCTTGCCGCGTCCTTGCGCCAGCGATTCCTGCTTGATCAGGCGGGCGGCGAGGCGATTGATCGCGAAGATGATGATGAAAAATGCCGCCCCATACAAGCCGACATGCGCAGAAGAGATATCCGCATTTTCATTCAACAGTTGATAACCGTTTTCCGCCAGCAATATCAGGGTCACGGTGGAAACGAAAAACAAGGCCAATACCATCGGGGCCAGGATCGCCCCACCCGCCAGCGGGAACAGATACAAGATCGCCAGCCCGCTTTTGATGCCGCCAACCGACAGGTACAGAATCGTGATTGCACTGATATCAACGGCTATCTGCACCACCAGCTGCAGCATGAAGCGCCGCCGCCAGTACAGCGACAGCAGCACAAACATCAGCGCCAGCGCCAGATAGACGATGCAAACTTCCAAAAACTGCTGCTTGTAGGGAAAAAGCTTCGCTGCATTCCAGCCGAAATAAGCCAGCAAGACAGCCACAATCAGGGTCCGCGTAAACGCAAACGTCTGCAGCGTGCGCCAGAATGTCGCCCGACTATCGTCAAAAACCGGCTTGGCTTGCTTCATGGATTAATGCGTCGCATGTTGACGCAGGTGTTCTTCGCTGCAAAATGCCACGCTGGCGGAATCAAATACCGCCTCGGAAGCGGGGAAATAGGTTTTGCAATGCGCGCAGCTCAGCATGGCTTCCGCTTTTACATCGGCAGATGGTGGCGGCGTTGGCTTTGAAGGATCAGCTTGGGCACTGGATTTTTTATTTTTGAGTATCCATATGACCGCAAAAATGATCCCTGCCCACAACAGCAATTTCATGCAATGCTCCGATGCAGTACAACTTCAAACACGAAGCGGCTGCCTACATAAGCCAGCAACAAGGTCGTGAAGCCGGTCAGGGTAAAACTCAACGCCGTCTTGCCGCGCCAGCCGCGCCACTTACGCCCGGCCAGCAGCACGCCAAACAAGACCCACGACAGCATCGTGAATATCGTCTTGTGTTCCCATTTGAATGCCTGCCCGAACAACTCCTCGGAAAACACGACGCCGGACAGTACCGTCAGCGTCAGCAAAAAGAACCCCAAGCCTATCAGGCGAAACAGTAATTTTTCCATCGTCAGCAAAGCCGGCAAACGGTCGATTGCCAGTGCAAACAAGCCGGGCTTTTGCGTACCCAGGCGCGTATGCAATTTGGATTCCTGCAAAGCCATCAGGACGGCATGGAAAGCAGCTATGGTCAGCGTACTGTAAGCCAGCATTGCAATCGCGATATGCCATGGGAAGAGCGCCGATTTATCGTCGAGCGGAATCACGCTACCGGGGAATATCGTCGGTAGCAGGACACCCACTGCCGCACACGGCAATACCAGTATGCGCAAGCCATCCAGGGTGAAATTACGATTTTCCAGCCAGTAGGCCGCGACTGAAATCCACAATATGCCCGACAGCATGATCGCAAACCCCATCCGCAGAGAATGCGGGGCGATCACATCCACCCACAGCGCAGCGCCATGCAGCAGCAGCCCAAGCAGGGTGCCGATCGAAATTGCCATGCGGTTCTTAGACGGCAAGCATGCGCAAACCGCATAAAACAAGGCCGCCAAGACAAAAAAGTATGTATACATTACTTAAGTTTACACCATGTGATCCGGACTGCCTGCGGCAGAAAATGGTGGCATCTCGTTTCCTGCACAGACAGCTTGCAATATGCGGATGTGCCGAATATCGCAAGGCATCCTGTTGTCTGTCACGAAAGGAATACCGCGACATTACCACCAGCCAGAAAAAAACGCTTATACAAGATGCATCCCGGCGCATAAGCCAGGTCCGGAACCGCCATATTTAAATGGCGGATGCTTGCCAGGCACGGCCATATGGCACTGCATCAGGTAAAATGAAGTTTGCCTGCGTCGCGTGCTGCTTGCTTATAAATCGCCGCGACTTGTCGTCTCACCTCTTAATATCAGCCATTACTCATGCTCGACAATCTCACCCAACGCCTTGCCAAGGCAGTCAAAACCATGCGCGGAGAAGCGCGCCTGACGGAATCCAACACCGCAGAAATGCTGCGCGAAGTCCGTCTGGCCCTGCTCGAAGCCGACGTCGCACTGCCGGCCGTGCGCGAGTTCATCAGCCGCGTCAAGGAAAAGGCGATGGGCGCAGACGTGATCGGCTCGCTCTCACCCGGCCAGGCGCTGGTCGGCGTGGTGCAGCGCGAACTGGCTGCCATCATGGGCGCCGATCTCGGCCCTGAAGCGTCACAACTCAATTTCGCGACCCAGCCACCGGCCGTGATCCTGATGGCCGGTTTGCAGGGTGCGGGTAAAACCACCACCGTCGGCAAACTGGCAAAGTACTTGCGCGAGCAAAAGAAAAAGAAGGTCTTGACCGTTTCCGCCGACGTCTACCGCCCGGCTGCAATCGGCCAGCTGAAAACCGTCACCGAACAGGTGGGCGCCGATTTCTTCCCTTCCGAAGTCACTGACAAACCGGTCGATATCGCGCTGGCGGCACTGGATTACGCCAAACGGCATTATCACGATGTGCTGATTATCGATACCGCCGGCCGACTCGGCATAGACGAAGCGATGATGCAGGAAATCGCAGCCCTGCATGCCGCAGTCAAACCGATAGAAACCCTGTTCGTGGTCGACGCGATGCTGGGGCAGGATGCGATCAATACCGCCAAGGCGTTCAGCGATGCACTGCCGCTGACCGGCATCGTGCTGACCAAACTCGATGGCGATTCACGCGGCGGCGCGGCACTGTCGGTGCGCCACATCACCGGCAAGCCGATCAAGTTCGCCGGCGTGGCCGAGAAGCTGGACGGCCTCGAAGCCTTCGATCCGGTCCGCATGGCCGACCGCATACTCGGCATGGGCGACATCCTGGCGCTGGTGGAAGAAGCGCGTAAGGGCGTCGACATCGAGGCTGCACAAGGCCTGGCGCAAAAGATCAAGGTCGGCGGAAAATTCGATCTGAACGACTTCAAATCGCAACTCGCACAGATGAAAAAAATGGGCGGCATGTCCAATCTGATGGATAAACTGCCGGCGCAATTGCAGCAGGCAGCCAGCGGCGCCAACATGGGCATGGCCGACAAACAGGTGATCCGCATGGAAGGCATGATCAACTCGATGACGCCGCAGGAACGCGCCAAACCAGAGCTGATCAAGGCCTCGCGCAAACGCCGCATTGCGACTGGCGCCGGTGTCCAGGTGCAGGAAGTCAATCGCATGCTGGCGCAATTCGATCAAATGCAATCGATGATGAAAAAGCTCAAAGGCGGCAACATGATGAAAATGATGCGCGGCATGAAAGGCATGTTGCCCGGCATGCGCTGATTTTCCGCGCAAGCACAGGTACCCGGCCCGGCTCTGATGCCGGGCTTTTTTCATCCTGCGGCACTGCTATGGTGCAATCCAGGCGCAGCATCTTCCGCGCAAACTGTCGCACCCATAAAAACCCGCGGCAAACACAATCCTAAACCCTGAAAAACTCAAATCCATGCACCTGCTCAAACCAGCAAAATTTACATCGTCGACGCTGCAGGCGCGATCCACTCTTTTCTCTCTATGATCTATGCGTGGCTGCCAGCCTACAAATACAGAGTGAAACACTCAAAAAACACTTGCGCAGCAGGAAAAACCCCACCACTATTAGTGGTGCGTGAATTGGCGCAATTTCCCAACACAATGTGAAGGAGGTTTGAAGATGGCAACAGCCAAAAAACCAGCGGCCAAAAAACCGGCCGCCAAGAAACCAGTAGCAAAAAAAGCAGCACCTGCTAAAAAAGTAGTAGCGAAAAAAGCAGCGCCGGCTAAAAAAGTAGTCGCGAAAAAAGCAGCACCTGCCAAAAAAGTAGCCGCGAAAAAAGTCGCAGTGAAAAAACCGGCAGCAAAGAAAGTAGCAGCTAAAAAGCCAGCAACCGCTCGCAAACCTAACGCCGCTTTCATGAAGCCAGTAACACCGTCAGCACTGCTGGCAGCTGTTATCGGTGCAGCACCTGCACCGCGCACTGAAGTAACGAAAAAAGTGTGGGAATACATCAAGAAGTTCAATCTGCAAAATGCCCTCAACCGCCGCATGATCGACGCGGATGAAAAGCTCAAGGCAGTCTTTGGTGGCAAGAAACAAGTATCGATGTTTGAGATGACCAAACTCATCTCAGGTCACTTGAAATAATTTTTCAGGTACCAAACAAAAACGCCCGCATCGCGCGGGCGTTTTTGTTTCTGCTCTATCAGTCGCTATCCTGTATTTCCCTCATCCCGTACTACCCGCTACCGGTACCATCCTGATCCGGCGCTGAATTCTCAAGGCTTGTGTTCCCATTTTCTCCAGGATGCCAGCACGGCGTTAGGATAATCGGCACGGCCGCGACTACCGTTATAGCGTCCCAGCGCAAGGAACAGGTCGCCTTTTTCCATATCCAGATACATGCGCAAAATGGAGCAGCCGAAACGCAAATTGGTTTGCATGTGAAACAGCTTACTGCGATCGCCATCCCCTATCACGCGCGTCCAGAACGGCATGACCTGCATGTAACCATGGGCGCCCACCGGCGATACTGCATATTTGCGAAAGGCTGACTCCACCTGTATCAGGCCGAGCACCAACGCAGGATCCAGTCCGGCGCGACGCGCCTCGTACCAGGCTGTGCGCAGGAATTCTATGCGCACCTGCCGGTCGGGAATACGCTTGGCCAGACGATCCGACATCTCACCCAGCCAGTGCAGATAATCGAGACGCTCCTTGATATCGGCAAATTGCGGTATCGGCGGCCGTGGATCGGAAATCGCACGCGATAAAGCCATGCGCACTGAGTCCGCCATCGCCTCCTCTTTTTGATTACCCGCAAATGCCGCCAGGCCATACGTCAGCAAAAACAGGAATGCGCCACAGAGGAAAGAAAATCGGAGTGGCGACGCCAGCGCAGGCGAACGCTTGCCATCGTCGCCTGCGGCAACCTGCAGGCGGCCGACAACAGACCGGCTCGCCATCACGGGATGCATCAAGACAATCACGCCGCCAGTCTGGCCTTGACGAAGGCAAGAATGTCATCCAGCGCAACTGCCGTCGCTGCCGTATCGCGGCGGCCCTGATATTCAAGCTGGCCCTCTTTCAGGCCGCGGTCGCCGATGACGACACGATGCGGTACGCCGATCAACTCCCAGTCAGCAAACATCGCACCCGGACGCTCGCCCCTATCGTCGAGGATGACGTCTATGCCTGCCGCTTCCAGCGCATCATGCAATTTATCGGTTTCCGCCTTGACCCCTTCGCTGCGGTCATAGCCCATCGGACACAGCACCACTTCAAACGGCGCCAATGCGGCGGGCCAGATGATGCCTTTGTCGTCGAAGTTCTGCTCGATGGCGGCGCCCAGAATGCGCGTCACGCCTATCCCGTAGCAACCCATTTGTATCAGCTGCGGCTTGCCGTTTTCATCCAGATAAGTGGCTTTCATCGATTCTGAATACGCGGTACCCAGCTGGAATACGTGACCGACTTCTATCCCGCGCTGGATAGCGAGTACACCTTTGCCATCCGGCGAAGCATCGCCTTCGACTACATTGCGGAGATCGAAAACGGCAGCTTCCGGCAAATCGCGGCCCCAGTTCACACCAGTGAAATGGAAATCGGCTTCATTCGCGCCGCACACAAAATCGTGCATGTTGGCGACGGTACGGTCGACCACCAGCTTGACCGGCTTTTTGGTATTGATAGGACCGAGGTAGCCGGGTGGTGTGCCGAACCATTCAATGATCTCTGCCTCGTTCGCAAAACGCCAGTCGGCGAGTCCGGGAATTTTCGCCGCTTTTACTTCATTCAATTCATGGTCGCCACGCAAGAGCAATAACCAGATTTCCTTGTTGATAATGCCTTTTTCTTCCTTCTCCACCGTCAATACGATCGACTTGACGGTTTGCGCCAGCGGCAGGCCAAGCAAGGCCGCCACATCTTCGCACTTGGTCTTGCCTGGCGTAGCCGTCTTGCTCATCGGCTGGGTCGCCGCGCCGCGTACGGCGTCGACTGGCAAGGCTTCCGCTGCTTCCATATTGGCCGCGTAGTCGGAGCTCGGGCAGTAGACGATGGCATCTTCGCCGGTATCGGCAATGACGTGAAATTCATGCGAACCGGAGCCGCCGATCGCACCGTTGTCCGCCGCCACCGCACGGAACTGCAAACCGAAGCGATTGAAAATCTTTACATAAGCGTCAAACATGATTTGATACGAGCGCTTCAAGCCTTCGACATCGCGATCAAAGGAGTAGGCATCCTTCATCGTGAATTCGCGGCCGCGCATCAAGCCAAAGCGCGGGCGGCGTTCATCGCGAAACTTGGTCTGGATATGATAAAAATTGATCGGCAACTGGCGATACGATTTGATTTCGCTGCGCACCACATCAGTAACGACTTCTTCCGAAGTAGGCTGGATCGCATAATCGCGGCCATGGCGGTCCTTGACGCGCATCAGTTCCGGGCCCATCTTGTCCCAGCGTCCGGTTTCCTGCCACAGCTCGGCCGGCTGCACCAGCGGCATCAGCAATTCAATCCCGTTGGCGCGGTTCATTTCTTCGCGCACGATCGCCTCCACCTTGCGAATCACGCGCAAGCCGATAGGCATGTAGGTATAGATGCCGGAACCGAGGCGCTTGATCATGCCGGCGCGCATCATCAACTTGTGGCTGACGATTTCTGCGTCGGAAGGAGCTTCTTTGAGAGTGGAAATGAAAAAACGGGATGCGCGCATGACGATGAATTCTTTTTAAAAAGAGAGAAGGTTATAATCAACTCAATTTTAAAGGATTAGCTGGCTGATGCACCCACTCTTCGTACAATTGATTGCTGTCTCCGTTGTTAGCGCGTCATCATGCGTTCAGCGGCACAAGGCTGTAAAGGTAACGATTTTCGATTGAGGGTCCGTTAGCCGCAGAAAGTTTTGAGGTGCAACATGCTGGATCGTGAAGGCTTCCGCCCTAACGTCGGCATCATTCTGATTAACACCCAGAATGAAGTGTGGTGGGGCAAGCGGGTGCGCGAGCATTCGTGGCAATTCCCGCAAGGCGGCATCAAATTTGGCGAAACACCCGAGCAGGCGATGTACCGTGAGCTGGAAGAAGAAGTCGGCTTGCGGCCTGAACACGTCAAAATCGTCGGCCGCACACGCGACTGGCTGCGCTATGAAGTGCCGGATCATTTCATCAAACGGGAAATTCGCGGCCACTACAAAGGCCAGAAGCAGATCTGGTTCTTGCTGCGCATGGTCGGGCGCGATTGCGATGTCAATCTGCGTGTGACCGAGCATCCGGAATTCGACGCCTGGCGCTGGCACGATTACTGGGTTCCGCTGGACGTCGTCATCGAATTCAAACGCGATGTGTATCAACGCGCATTACAGGAACTGTCACGCTTTTTAGCACGCCCGGTTCAGCATGCACCGCAACACAACACCGCACGTTACTTGCGCCAGACACATGCCGCGCGCAAAACCGACGAACCGCCTACCCAAGAGACCACTCCTGAAAATGAATAAGCCCTCTCTTCTCCCTATCAAGCTCACGCACATGCTGCTCGGGCTGACTCTGTTAGCTATGGCACAAATTTCTGTTGCCCAACAATTGGAGTGGAACAAGAACTTCAAGGAAGATGACGACACGCCATGGGAAGAAATCCAGGCACAGTTACCGCCCGCCCCCAAGGATGAAAATCTGCTGCCTTTTTACGTCGGGCCAACTGCGACGCAAAAATTTTCTATAGATGCCAAGTCACTGGCTATAGGTACAGACGGCGTGGTGCGCTATACGATGGTTGCAGTTAGTCAGGGCGGCGCAAAAAACATCAGCTTTGAAGGTATACGCTGCGCCTCATTTGAAAAGAAAATCTATGCGCTCGGGCGTGACGACGGTAGCTGGTCGCCTTCGCGACGCAATCAGTGGGAACCTGTGGTACGCAGCAAAGTCAATCGCCAGCACGCTGCATTGACGATGGATTATTTCTGCGGCAACCTGACCATCATGGGAAATGAAAAAGATATGTTGCAGCGAATAAAATCCGGACGGACTCTGACGGATGATTTGCTGAAGGAATAAAGGTGCGGGTCCGGCGCACGCATGGCGTGATGCCGGATTTACAGCAAGACCAGATTATCTCTATGTATTAATTCCGGTTCTTCAACAAAACCGAGAATCGAGATAATCTCGGTAGATGGTTTGCGCATGATGCGGCGCGTCTCCGAGCTGGCGTAATTACTGATGCCGCGTGCAATCGCGCGGCCCGCTTGATCGACGCAGGTAACCACATCTCCACGACCGAAACTGCCCGCCACCTCGACGACCCCGATCGGCAATAAGGATTTACCTTCTGCCGTCAGCTTTTGCACGGCACCATCATCGAGCACCAGCTTGCCGGCAGTTTGCAAATGATCCGCCATCCATTGCTTGCGCGCAGTCAGTTGCGCAGTTTGCGCAGTCAGTTGCGTCCCTATCGCTTCGCCTGCCGCCAGACGCGTCAAAACCTTGTCTTCACGCCCCCAGGCAATCACGGTATGCGCGCCGGATAATGCCGCGCGTTTGGCTGCCAGGATTTTAGTCAGCATGCCGCCACGACCCAGACTACTGCCAGCACCGCCAGCCATTGCCTCCAGCGTTAAATCGCCGGCCTTGGCTTCGTGCACAAATTCAGCGTCAGGATCCTTGCGAGGATCGGCAGTAAACAAGCCACGCTGATCGGTCAATATGATCAAGGCATCAGCTTCAATCAGATTGGTTACCAGCGCACCTAGGGTATCGTTATCGCCGAACTTGATTTCATCGGTAACGACGGTATCGTTTTCATTGATGATGGGAACCACGCCCAGACGCAGCAAGGTGAACAGCGTAGAACGCGCATTCAGATAACGTTCGCGATCTGCCAGATCGGCGTGCGTCAGCAGGATTTGTGCAGTTTGCACATGATGCTGGCGGAAACTGGTTTCGTAAATTTGCGCCAAACCCATTTGGCCGACTGCGGCGCATGCCTGCAATTCATGTATGCCGGCAGGACGCTTGTCGAAGCCGAGGCGTTGCATGCCTTCGGCGATCGCGCCGGAACTGACCAGCACGACTTCCTTGCCGAGCGCGCGCAACTGGACAATTTGCTCGGCCCATTTTTGAATCGCGGCAGCATCCAGCCCCTTGCCATCATTGGTGACGAGCGAAGAGCCTACCTTGATGATGACGCGTTTGGCTTTTTGAATGACGGAGTTCATGCTTGGTAACCCGGCGCTGTTTTAATTATTGAGACTCACCGAGAACGGTGATGGTGCCGGATTGCCGCTCAGCGGCAATCCGCAGAACTGGTTTCAATCGATGATCTTGAAACGTGGATCATCCGGATCTATGGATTCAATGCCGCGCGCTTCCTCGACCATCTGCGTTTCTTCCGAACGCGTTTCAGCCTGCCGCTGCAATGCCAGGTAATCGTAAATTTCAACGATCAGGTCGGCACAGCCTTCGCGCGTCAGGGCGGAAATTTCAAATACCGGACCTTTCCAGCCAAAGCGTTTGACGAAATCCTTCACACGGCTTTTACGCTCGTCTTCCGGCACCATGTCGAGCTTGTTCAAGACCAGCCAGCGTGGCTTGTCGAACAGCGATTCGTCGTACTTTTTCAGTTCCTTGACGATCGCCTTGGCTTCCTTGACCGGGTCGACATTGTCGAACGGTGCCAGATCGACGATATGCAGCAGCAAACGCGTGCGCTGCAAATGACGCAGGAACTGTATGCCCAAACCGGCACCATCGGATGCGCCTTCGATCAAACCTGGAATATCGGCAATCACGAAACTCTTTTCGTGACTGACGCGGACCACGCCCAGATTCGGGTGCAGCGTCGTGAATGGATAATCAGCGATTTTCGGGCGCGCATTGGAGACGGCCGAAATGAAAGTCGATTTACCGGCATTCGGCATCCCGAGCAAACCGACATCGGCGAGCACTTTCAGCTCCAGCCGCAACTCGCGTCGCTCGCCTTCCTTGCCCTCGGATTTTTGCCGGGGTGCACGGTTGGTCGATGATTTGAAATGGATATTGCCCCAGCCGCCGTCGCCGCCCTTGGCAATCAATACCTGCTGACCGTGTTCCGTCAGATCGGCGACGATTTCGCCGTCGTTATTATCAATAATCAGTGTGCCTACCGGCATGCGCAGGAAAATATCATCCGCGCCCTTGCCGTAGCAGTCTGCGCCACGGCCGTTTTCGCCGTTCTTGGCTTTATGCATCTTGGAAAAGCGGAAATCGACCAGCGTATTGATATTGCGATCTGCAACCGCAATAATGCTGCCGCCCTTGCCGCCATCGCCGCCGTCCGGACCGCCAAACGGCCTGAATTTTTCACGACAAAAGGAGGCGACGCCGTTGCCGCCATCTCCAGCAATGACTTCGATTTTTGCTTCGTCGATAAACTTCATATGTGCCGCCATAAAACTAAAAAGGCCCTACCTTGGGCAGAGCCTTTCGATTGAAGGCTTTCGCCTTACGTTGCGTTGCTTAACGGTTAATTAAGCAGGTACGACTACTACGTAGTGGCGCTGCAATGCGCCTTTGGTAGCGAATGCAACCTTGCCGTCGACCAGCGCAAACAAGGTGTGATCCTTGCCCATGCCGACGTTTTCGCCTGGATGCATTTTTGTGCCGCGTTGACGAACAATGATGCCGCCAGCGTTGATGGTTTGACCACCGTAGACCTTGACGCCGAGTCGTTTTGACTCTGAATCACGACCATTTCGCGTAGTGCCGCCGCCTTTTTTATGTGCCATTTCTGACTCCTTGTATCTGGTTAGTCCGAGTCAGCGGCTTAGCCGTTGATCGAAACGATCTGCAATTCGGTGTAATTCTGACGATGGCCCTGGTGCTTCTGGTAATGCTTACGGCGACGCATCTTGAAAATCTTCACCTTATCGTGACGACCATGGGAGACAACCGTAGCAAGGACCGTAGCACCTTCAACCAGTGGAGCACCAAACTTAATGGTTTCTCCTGCGCCCAATGCGAGCACCTGATCAAGGGTGATTTCGGATCCAATGTCTGCCGGTATCTGTTCTACTTTAAATTTTTCACCAGCGACAACTTTATATTGTTTGCCACCGGTTTTTATGACCGCGTACATGTGAAACCTCATCAATTGATTAAAGGACTTTTCTCTCTTCGATACGCCGGAACTATTCAGACGGAATCGGGAAAACCTCCAATTATACATGGACTTACCTTGTCGGTCAAAGCTTGTTCAGCACATATTTCAGTGCCTGTAAAACCATGTCTTTTGAGAAACAGCCTGTCCCCTGGACACAACAGGGAAACGTCCGCTGCATTTGTCGTCGTATAATTCTGCCCATTCATGCTCATTCATCAGGCTTACCTTTGACTTCCGTTCCTGCTCAATCCGCTCAAAACCTGCTTAACGAAGCCATCGCCACAGACTTGCTTGCAGTTGACGCCGTCATACGCGAAAAACTCCACTCCGAAGTGGCACTGGTCAATCAAATCGCCGATTACATCATCAGCGCTGGCGGCAAGCGTATCCGCCCGGTACTGGTCTTGCTGATTGCAAATGCCCATGGTTATCGCGGCACAGGCCATCATCAACTGGCCGCCGTCGTCGAGTTTATCCATACTGCGACGCTGTTGCACGATGATGTGGTCGATGAATCGGAACTGCGGCGCGGCCGCAAGACAGCCAATGCCTTGTTTGGCAATGCAGCATCGGTCCTGGTGGGCGACTTTTTACATTCGCGCGCTTTCCAGATGATGGTGACGGTCGGCAATATCCGCGCGATGCAAATTCTGGCCGATGCGACCAATGTCATCGCCGAAGGCGAAGTGCTGCAGTTGTTAAACATGCATGATCCCGACATCTCAGAAGAACGCTATACGGAAGTCATACGTTCCAAAACCGCCAAATTATTCGAGGCTGCAGCACAACTCGGCGCCCTGATCGCCGGCGCATCCGAGGACGACATAGAAGCCGCAGCAGAATATGGCCGTTCGCTAGGGACTGCTTTCCAGTTGATCGACGATGTACTCGATTACTCGGGCCAGGCTGAAGATATAGGTAAAAACGTAGGCGACGACTTGCGCGAAGGCAAGGCAACCTTGCCATTAATCTATCTGATGGAATATGGCACGGCCGAGCAGCGTGAATTGGTGCGCAGCTGCATAGAAAATGGCGACGAGGAACATTTCGACGCCATTTTGCTCGCTGTCACTACCTCGGGCGCGCTCGATTACACCAAGCGCAAGGCTGAAGAAGCATCGGCGCGCGCCACCCAGGCAATTGCCGGACTGCCCGACAGCACTTACAAAACTGCCTTGCTCAAGCTGAGCGCGTTCGCAGTTTATCGCAATCACTAGGAAAGCTTGGCGCCCTATCCTTTAATGAAGGAAAAAGGGAAGTTGCCATCCATATAAATTGCAAGGTATTACGCTATAAATATTGTTGCCGATCAGCAATTTACCTATTCTGATCAAGCGTTGCTTTTTCTTCGACAAAAAAGTAACAGTCCGCTGGATATCTTTACAAAACAGGTGCTTGGAGGCATTATCTAACGCACCTTCGATGTTCCAGTCGACCTTATTGGCGTAAATACATGGCTGCAGTCCTCCCTAGTTCGGCATCAAATAATGCGATGTCAGGTCTTGCGCGTGCACTGTTGCAGGCAGGCCAGATTACGCCACAGCAAGCCGACACGATAGCCAAGCAAGCGGCGAGCGAAAAAACCGCATTCATCGATACCCTGCTCAAAAGCGAGATCATGAACGCGCCCAGACTGGCGGCATTTTGCTCGCAAACTTTCGGCTATCCGCTGCTAGACTTGGCTGCATTCAACAGCAGCAACCTGCCAGACAAGATCATAGATGCCAAGCTGATGCAGAGTCAGCGCGTCATCGCACTCGCCAAGCGCGGCAACAAGGTCTTGATCGCCATTTCAGACCCGACCAATTCCCAGGCGCTGGACCAGATCAAGTTCCAGACCCAGCTGGCGGTCGAACCCATCATCGTCGATCACGGCACGCTGCTCAAACTGATAGAAAAGCTGGGGCAGAGTGCCGAACAGAATCTGACTGAGTTGATAGGCGACGACCTCGATATCGACTTCATGGAAGAGGAACTGTCAGCACCGGCCGACGGCGGAGCCACCGATATCGACGATGCGCCTGTCGTCAAATTTCTGCAAAAAATCCTGGTGGATGCAATCAATATGGGCGCCTCGGATCTTCATTTCGAGCCCTTCGAAAAATTCTATAGAATCCGTTTCCGCGTCGATGGCGTATTGCGTGACATCGCGCAACCGCCGCTGGCGATCAAGGAAAAACTCGCCTCACGCATCAAGGTCATTTCCAAGCTAGACATCTCGGAAAAACGCGTGCCGCAGGATGGCCGCATGAAACTGGTGATGTCGAAAACGCGCTCCATCGATTTCCGCGTCAGCACCCTGCCTACGCTGTTTGGCGAGAAAATCGTCATGCGGATACTGGACGGTTCACAGGCGCAAATGGGCATAGAAGCACTGGGCTACGATCCCGACCAGAAAGAAACGCTGATGGATGCGATCCAGCGGCCGTATGGGATGGTGCTGGTCACAGGCCCGACCGGTTCCGGTAAAACCGTTTCCCTGTACACCTGCCTGAATATCCTGAACAAGCCCGGCATCAATATCTCGACCGCAGAAGACCCTGCCGAGATCAACCTGCCGGGCGTCAACCAGGTCAACATCAACGACCGCGCCGGACTCACCTTCCCGGTTGCACTGAAGGCCTTCCTGCGCCAGGATCCGGACATCATCATGGTCGGCGAGATACGCGACCTGGAAACTGCCGACATCGCCATCAAGGCGGCGCAAACCGGCCACATGGTTTTTTCTACATTGCACACCAACGATGCGCCGGCAACGCTGACCCGTCTGATGAATATGGGCGTGGCGCCGTTCAACATCGCCTCATCGGTGATCCTGATTACCGCGCAGCGCCTGACCAGGCGTTTATGCTCATGCAAACAAACCACCGTCATCCCGGATGATGCCCTGCTCGACGCAGGCTTTGCCGAAGAAGACCTCGACGGCACATGGCTGCCCTACAAACCGGTTGGTTGCGAACGTTGCAGCGGCAGCGGCTACAAGGGACGCCTGGGCATCTATCAAGTCATGCCGATCAGCGAAGAGATAGAACATATCATCCTGAGTCACGGCACCTCGATGGAAATCGAAGCACAGGCAAAAAAAGATGGCGTTCGCAGCTTGCGCGAATCGGGTTTGGTGAAAGTCAAACAGGGACTCACCAGCCTGGAAGAAATTCTGGGTTGTACAAATAAATAAAAAGAGGTCTAGGGATGGCAACAGCACGTAAAGTCGGGAGCGCAACACTGGCCAAGGAAGCCGTTTTTGCCTGGGAAGGCAAAGACAAATCCGGCAAGCTCGTGCGCGGAGAATTGCGCGCCGGCGGCGAATCAGTCGTCAATGCAACCCTGCGCCGGCAAGGCGTGCTGGTCACCAAGGTCAAAAAGAAAACCTATCGCAGCGGCAGAAAAGTCTCTGAAAAAGACATCACCCTCTTTACGCGCCAGCTCGCCACGATGATGAGGGCAGGCGTGCCCCTGCTGCAATCATTCGATATCGTTGCAAAAGGCCATGAAAACCCTTCCGTATCCAAGCTGATACAGGATATACGCGCCGACGTGGAAACCGGCACCAGCCTGAATCAGGCATTCCGCAAATTCCCGCTTTATTTTGACCCGCTGTTTTGCAATCTGGTGGGCGCCGGCGAACAGGCCGGCATACTGGAAGACTTGCTGACGCGACTGGCAATCTACAAGGAAAAAACCCTCGCGATCAAGGCCAAGATCAAGTCGGCCATGTTTTATCCAGTCGCCATTCTGGCAGTCGCCTTCATCGTCACCGCCGTCATCATGATCTGGGTCGTTCCTGCCTTCAAGGAAGTGTTCAAGAGTTTTGGTGCCGACCTGCCCGCACCTACCTTGATGGTGATGGCGATTTCAGACTTCTTTGTAACTTACTGGTACCTCATATTCGGCCTGCTGTTTGCCGGTCTCTATCTGTTTTTCCAGTCCTGGAAACGCTCGCTGAAAATGCAGCGCACTATGGATAGACTGCTGCTGAAAGCCCCTATCTTCGGCGCCGTGATCCGCAAGGCCACCATTGCACGCTGGACGCGCACACTGGCCACCATGTTTGCCGCCGGCGTACCGCTCGTCGAATCACTGGACTCGGTAGGCGGCGCCTCTGGCAATGCCGTGTATCTGGACGCCACGAAAAAAATCCAGAATGAAGTCAGCACCGGTACCAGCCTGACAGTGGCCATGCAGAATTCCGGCGTATTTCCCAACATGGTCACGCAAATGGTGTCGATAGGCGAGGAATCCGGCTCGCTCGACAATATGCTGGGCAAGGTCGCCGATTTTTATGAAGATGAAGTTGATGAAGCCGTCGCAGCGTTGTCCAGCCTGATGGAGCCATTGATCATGGTGATACTGGGCGTGCTGATCGGCGGCCTGGTGATTGCAATGTACCTGCCTATTTTCAAACTGGGTTCCGTGGTCTGATGATGGATTTACTCTGGTCTGCGCCTGCGGGTAGCGTATTGCCCGCCATCGTTGCCGGCGTGTTCGGTTTGCTGATAGGCAGTTTTCTCAACGTCGTGATCCATCGCATCCCGAAAATGATGCAGCGCGAATCGGATAACTACGTTGCACATGAAAGCGGCAAGCCCTTGCCGCATGAAGAGCGTTACGATCTGGTGATGCCGCGTTCGGCGTGTCCGCAATGCGGGCATCAGATCACGGCCATCGAGAATATCCCTGTTCTCAGTTATGCCTTCCTGCGCGGCAAATGCATCGCCTGCAAAACGCCGATTTCGATCCGCTATCCGATCGTTGAATTACTCACCGGCTTGCTGTCAGTCTTGCTGATCTGGCATTTCGGCAGCGGCTTGCTGGGCCTGACGACGCTGATTTTTACCTATTTGCTGATCGCAATGACGTTTATCGATGCCGATACGCAGTTGCTGCCGGATGATCTGACGCTGCCCCTGCTGTGGCTGGGCTTGCTGATCAATCTGAATGGCACCTTCGTGCCATTGCAGGAAGCGGTGATAGGCGCAGCCGCCGGCTATCTCAGCTTGTGGGCCATCTATTGGCTGTTCAAGCTGGCGACCGGCAAGGAAGGCATGGGTTATGGCGACTTCAAGCTGCTGGCCGCACTCGGTGCCTGGCTGGGCTGGAAGATGTTGCCGGTCATCGTCTTGCTGTCTTCACTGGTCGGTGCCGTGGTGGGCATCGCACTGATACTGCTGGCCAGACGCGGGCGCGACATTCCGATTCCATTCGGCCCCTACCTTGCAGCCGCCGGCCTGATTGCCTTGCTGTACGGTAAACCGCTGACGCAAATGTATCTGGGCTTTTACTGAGGCGATGAATGCCCCCGTTCGCACAGACCGGTTTTCCGTTGGCTTGACGGGCGGCATAGGCAGCGGCAAAAGCACGGTGGCCGACCTGTTCGCAGCGCGCGGCGCAGCCGTGATCGATACCGACCTGATTGCGCACCAGCTGACTGGTGCAGGCGGTGCCGCAATAGCGCCCATCAAGGACGCATTCGGTGCAGATTTCATCATGTCCAACGGCGCGATGGACCGCAACAGGATGCGCGAGCTCGTGTTTGCCAATCCAGCCCAGAAAAAATGTCTGGAAGCGATACTCCTCCCGCTGATCCGCAGTGCAACCGAAAGTGCTGCAGCGCGGGCTCAAGGCGCCTATCTGTTATTCGTCGTGCCGCTGCTGCTCGAATCCGATTTTTGGCAACAGCGTGTCAGCCGCGTGCTGGCGATCGACTGCCCGGAAGAGATGCAGGTGCAGCGCGTGATGCAACGCAATGCGCTGAGCGAACAGCAGGTGCGCGCGACGGCTTTGACGGCGGGTTCCGATGGCGACAGTCATGCGGCTGCTCTCGGGTTGGATGGGGCCGGGTGCTCGGATCAGGCCTGCGCCAGCATGGTTTCGGCGCTGGTGCCACCGA
>NZ_JAUSME010000093.1 GCF_030645555.1 Herminiimonas sp. | reverse complement strand
CCATGTCGACCGCCACGATGCGTGATACGCCCTGCTCCTGCATCGTCACGCCTATCAATTGCTGCGCCATTTCCATCGCGATCTTGTTATGCGAGATGAACAGGAATTGCGTATGCGCCGACATCCGTTTGACCATATTGCAGAAACGCTCGGTATTGGCATCGTCGAGCGGTGCATCGACCTCATCGAGCAGGCAGAATGGCGCCGGATTCAACTGGAACATCGAGAACACCAGCGCCGTTGCGGTCAATGCCTTCTCGCCGCCCGACAGCAGATGAATCGTCGCATTTTTCTTGCCTGGCGGTTGCGCCATCACCTGCACGCCGGAGTCCAGTATTTCTTCGCCGGTCATTGTCAGTTTGGCCTGTCCGCCGCCGAACAGGATAGGGAACAGTTCGCCGAAATGATGATTGACCTTGTCGAAGGTGTCTTGCAGCAGGTCGCGCGTTTCCTTGTCTATCTTGTGGATCGCATCCTGCAGCGTATTGATCGCCTCGGTCAGGTCGGCATTTTGCGCATCGAGGAAGTTCTTGCGCTCCGATGCGGTCGCCAGCTCGTCCAGCGCGGCCAGATTGACTGCGCCCAGCGCGGCAATCGCATTCGTCAGGAGCGTCACTTCGCCCTGCAGATAGGATGGACGCACATCGCCGTTGAGTTTCTCCGCCAGCGCGGCTTCGTCGGCTTGCGCCTCGATCAATTGCTGCGCGTACTGCTCCTGGTTCAAGCGCGCCGCCTGTTCCTTCAACTGCAATTCCGTGATGCGGTCGCGTTGCGGCTGCAGGCTGCGCTCGGCCTGCATGCGCGCTTCGTCGTGGCCGCGCAATTGTTGCGTCAGTTGATCCAGCTCATGGCGTGCATCGGCCAGTGCGCGTTCCTGCTCGGTACGCGTATCCAGCAGGCTTTGCAAACCGGCTTGCGCGGCTTGATCGTCCAGGCTTTCCAGCTCCAGGCTGCCTTGCTGCATATTGGCAAACAGTTGCGCCGCCTGTTCCAGCGCGGTCGCGATGCTGCGCTTCAATTCCTCTATCTTGCTGCGCTGCGATTTTTCCGCATATTCCGCTTCCTGCGCTGCGCGTTCCAGCTCGCGCACGCGTTGCCGCGCATCGTTCAACTGCTGTTCCTTGCCCAGGTAGGCAGTCTGGCCTTCTTCATGTTTTTCCTGCAGTTCCGCCAGCTCGCCATCGAGTTGCTCGAACTTCGCTTCCGACTCAGCCTTGACTTGCTGCTGCTCGGCTTCCTGCGCGGCGATCTCTTCGAGATCGGCGTGGATTTGCGAACTGCGCTGGTTGAAGCGTTCCTGCACTTCGGATAATTTCATCACGTCGATCTGCAAGCCATGCACCGCCTGCGTCAGCGTATTGGCGCGCTGGCGGATTTCCTGCAGGCGTTGTGTGGCTTGCGTAAGCGCCGATTCGGCACGCACCGAGCGCGACTTCGCTTCATCGGCCAGCATATGCTGGGCACGCAATTGCTTGGTAATGTTTTCGATTTCCTGCTGGCGCGCCAGCATCCCATCCTGCTCGGAATCGGAAGCATAGAAACGCACGCTGGATTTGCTGATCACATGGCCCTGGCGCGTGACGAAATAGGCGCCAGCCGGCAGCTTGCTGCGGTCGACAAAGGCGGCTGCAGTATCGTCGGCGACATAGACGTCATGCAGCCAATCCTGCATCAATGCGCGCAGGCCTGGATCGTTCAATTGCAGCAGGTTCAGGAATGGTTTCAGGCCGGCTGGCGTTTCTGCTGCCGCGCCTGCCGTTGCATTCGGCGTGTACAGAGCCAGCTTGGCTGGCGGCGCATCGTTGAAGAAAGCCTTGGCCCAGTCCAGATTCGACATTTCCAGCGCCGAGGTGCGTTCGCGCAATACCGATTCCAGCGCGGTTTCCCAGCCCTGGTCGATTTGCAGTTTTTGCCACAGGCGCGGCAACTCGCCCAGCTCGTGTTTTTGCAACCAGGGTTGCACCTTGCCCTGCGTCTGCACGTTTTCCTGCAACTGCTTCAATGCAGCCAGGCGCGCTTCGAGCTGCGCATTGTTGGCAGTTTCAGTGTTGACCTGTTGCTGCGCGGTGCGGCGTTCTTCTTCCAGCCGGGGCAATTGTTCCTGCGCGACCTCGAGCTGCTCGGTCGCCTCTTCCAGCGTCGCCTGTTTTTCTTCCAGCTGCATCTTCAGGTTGGCCAGATG
>NZ_JAUSME010000091.1 GCF_030645555.1 Herminiimonas sp. | reverse complement strand
CAGGCGCTGTTCCTGAGCATTGGCCAGATCGAGTATGAATAATTGGAACTTCCCTTCGCGGCGTGAAATATAAGCCAGGAATTTGCCGTCGGAAGAAATGCGCGGGCTGATGTTGTAGCCGCCGGCAAATGTCACGCGTCGCGCTTCGCCACCATTGGCGCTCATTTTGTAGATTTGCGGGCCGCCGCTGCGGTCGCTCGTGAAGTAAATGCTTAGTCCATCGGCAGAAAACTGCGGTTCGGTATCGATGCCGCTGGAATTGCTCAGGCGGCGCAAGCCGGTGCCATCGCTATTGACGACATAGACCTGGGTCAAGCCATCGCGCGACAGTGCAACTGCCAGTTTTTTGCCGTCAGGCGACCACGACGGAGCCGAGTTGCTGCCCTTGAAGTTGGCGGCAACCGTGCGGGTTCTGGTCACCAGATCCTGCACATAGACGACCGGCTTCTTGTTTTCAAACGAGACATAGGCGACCTTGGTGCCGTCCGGCGACCATGCAGGCGAGATGATGGGTTCGTTGGAACGCAAGGCGATTTGCGTGCCTTCACCGTCGGAATCGGCAATCTCCAGGCGGAATTCCTTGCCGGCCTTGGTGACGTAGGCGATGCGGGTGGCAAAGGCGCCGCGTATGCCTGTCATTTTTTCATAAATGTCATCGGCGATCTTGTGCGCCGATACGCGGATGAACTGGGGCGGGCTGGCCAGCACCAGCGACGACAATTGGGTTGCCTTGATGGTGTCGAACAAGCGGTATTTGACATCGAAGCGGCCATCCGCCAGGCGCTGCACGCTGCCGACCACGATGGCATCGGCGCCGCGCGCTTTCCAGTCTGCCAGGTTGATCTGTGAATTTTCCGTCAGCACGGTGCCGGTATCGATGACCTTGAAATAGCCGCTGCGCAGCAGATCGGCCTTGATGATGGCGCTGACCTGATGCGGTGCAATCGACTCGTCGCCGAAGGCGGCTATCGCAATCGGGATCTGGTTGGCGCCGACGCCGGCGATTTCCACCCGCAATTGCGCATGGGCGAGGCTGCTGACGAACAGAGCAAGGATCGCGAATGAACGTAAAAAATTGGTCTTGGTCATGGTCACTGATCTTTCGGTTTGTGAACGACGGTCAAACGGCCAGGCACGCTGCCGGATTGATCGGGTGGGAAAGGTTGCGAACGTTCTATCGCGCGTTTGACGGCTTCATCGAAGCCGCTCAGCCCGGAGGATTTGCGTAAACGCAAACCGCGCAGCGATCCATCGGGCAGCAGTTCGACATCATATTCGGCAGAAGGATTCCCGCTTAATCCATCCGGCACGATAAATATTGTATTCGAACGGATTTTTGCACGGATTTTATCTGCATAAGCGCCGTCTGCACGGCCGCTGCCCTGCGATTTGGCAGCCTGGCCAGTGCCGCCGCTGCCGACCGCGCCGGTCAGGCGGCGCATTTCTTCCGCCCGTATCTTGTCGCGCATTTCGGCATCGATGGCTTCCTGCTTGCGCTTTTTATCCGCGTCGGCTTTTTTCTGTTGCTCGATTTTCTTGTCGGCCAGCTGTTTTTCCAGCTTGTCGAGCCTATCCTGCTCGGCTTTCTGTTTCAGCTTTTTCTCTTTGTCTTCTTCCGCCAGCTTGTCCTTGCGTTCCTGCTCTTTGCGTTTCTTTTCTTTTTCCAGCGCGATATCGACCTTGGCTACAGGTGGCGGTACCGGCTCTGCCTTGGGTGTTTCCTTCACGACAGGCTTGGGCTCAGGTTTGGGCTGTGGTGTCGGTTCCGGTACGGGCGGCAGCGGGGCGGCTTCCTTGGCTTGCATATCCCAGATTTCAGCCTTCACCGCGACCGGCGTTTCGCTTTGCCAGTCTATGCCTACCCAGAAAAACACCAGCAGCGCAGCGTGCACCACGGCGGCCAGCGTGATGGCGCGCCAGCGACCTGGTTCTTTCGGGACGGTGTACGGTGAATGATCAGTCATAAAGCGGTGGTCACTTGGTCGCCAGCCCTACGCGGCTGATACCAATTTTTTTGGCTTCCGAGATGGCTTGTATCACCTCGTCGTATTTGATGTTCTTGTCGGCGGCTATCATGACGGCAAGGTCAGGGTTCTCGCTATACAGTGCCTGCAGTTTTTTACCCAGTTCACCACGGCTGGCCACGGTTTCGCTCGGCTTGGCGCCGCTCTTTTTGCCTTGCACCGAGACCGTCGCGGAGGCATCCGCTTTCAAGTCTATGCGTATGTATTCGGTAGGCGGCAAGGTCGATTTGGCGGCGTTCGGTAATTCGATCTCGTTCGGATTGACCATGGGTGCGGTCACCATGAAGATGACGAGCAGCACCATCATCACGTCGATATACGGAACGACATTGATTTCTGCCTTGAATTTTCGGGTGCGACCGCCGCGCATGCTACCGGATGAGAATGACATTGCTGCAGTCCTTAACGCGTCTGACGCTGCAGGATGTTCGAGAACTCTTCAACGAAGCTTTCGAAACGCATTGCCAGCCTGTCGATATCGTGCGAATAGCGATTGTAGGCAACCACGGCTGGAATTGCGGCGAACAGGCCGATCGCGGTGGCGATCAAGGCTTCGGCTATGCCCGGCGCCACTGCAGCCAGCGTGGCTTGCTGCACATTTGCCAGGCCGCGGAAGGAATTCATGATGCCCCATACGGTGCCGAACAAGCCGACATACGGTGACACCGAACCGACCGAGGCGAGGAAGGCGAGGTGCGATTCCAGGCCATCCATTTCGCGCTGATAGGCAGCGCGCATCGCGCGGCGTGCGCCATCCAGCCGTACGCTGGCTTGCGCCGGATCACTGGAGGCACGGGATTTGTTGAATTCGCTCATGCCGGATTCGAAGATGCGTTCCAGCGCGCCGGTCGCGCCACTGTTTTTGCGACGATTGGAGCTGGCATCCTGATACAACGCATTCAAATCGCCGCCAGACCAGAAGGCGCGTTCGAATTCTTCGGTTTGCGCGCGGGCATTCTTGATCGCAAACATTTTGCGGAATATATAGGTCCAGCTCATGACGGATACGCCGACCAAAAGCGCCATGACGAGTTGTACCAGGACTGAAGCGTTGGTGATGAGGTGGACGAAAGAGAGATCTTGGGTGACGGTCATGGAAGTGTGGTGTAGTCGAATGTGCTCAATTGTATGCGTAACCGGTATGAGGCGGTGCGATTTGGTGCTGTA
>NZ_JAUSME010000078.1 GCF_030645555.1 Herminiimonas sp. | reverse complement strand
CCCACCCTGCCGATCCTACCTTGCAAGCCCGTTTGCTGGGAACGCTGCTGGCCAATCTGGAAGGCATGGTCTATCGCTGCCGTCTGGATGATCACTGGACGATGGAGTTTGTCAGCGAAGGATGCCTTGCGCTGACCGGCTATACGGAAGAAGACATCCTGTTCAACAGCCGCGTCTCCTACGACGATATTACGCATCCTGACGATAGACAGCGCGTGCGCACATCCATACTGGATGCAGTCAGAAACAAGCAGCGCTTCGACATCGAATACCGCATCGTGCGCGCCGACGGCAGCGTTCGATGGGTGTGGGAACGCGGCACCAATATTACGCATGGCAACAAGGCATGGGACGTACTCGAAGGTTTTATCCAGGACATCACCGAGCGCAAGCGGGCTGACGAGGCATTGCGCGAAGCCGAGCGGCGCTACCGCAGTATTTTTGAAAATGCGATCGAAGGCATTTATCAGTCAACACCGGCCGACGGCTATCTGGCCGTCAATCCCGCCCTTGCCAGCATGTATGGCTACGACTCGCCGCAAGAGTTGGTTGCCACGCTGCGCGACATCGAACACGCTGTCTACGTGGACCCGAATCGCCGTTGCGAATTCATGCAACTGATGGCGCAAAACGGCGTCGTCACCAATTTTGAATCGCGCATCTACCGGCGTAACGGCGAAATCATCTGGATATCGGAAAACGCGCGTGCCGTGCATAACAGCGCAGGCACCCTGCTGTTTTTTGAAGGGACGGTAGAAGCGATTACCGAACGCAAGCTGCATGAAGCCGAGATCCAGTTCCAGGCCACGCATGATGCATTAACCGGCTTGCCGAACCGCACCCTGCTCTACGATCGGATGCAGCAGGCAGTATTGCATTCGGCGCGCTACGGCAATCTCACGGCCATCGCTTTCCTGGATCTGGATCAATTCAAGTTCATCAACGATAGCCTGGGCCATCAGGTCGGCGATGAGCTGCTGAAAATTACCGCACAACGCCTCACCTCCTGCCTGCGCGAAAGCGATACCGTTGCGCGCCAGGGTGGCGATGAATTCGTCCTGCTGCTTACCGGCCAGCCGAATGAGGAATCAATTACGCACACGATGCAGCGTGTGCTGCATGAAGTCGCGCAACCGTGGATGGCAAACGACCTGGAATTTCGCATCACCTGCAGCATAGGCGTCACGCTCTGCCCTGACGATGGCCGCGATGTCGAAGCCTTGCTGAAGAATGCGGATTCGGCAATGTACAAGGCGAAAGAACTGGGGCGCAATAACTTCCAGTATTTTGCTGCGGAAATGAACGATACCGTGACCGACAGGCTGGCGCTGCTGAACCGTTTGCGCCTGGCCATCCCGAATGATGAATTCGTGCTGCACTATCAACCCAAGGTCAGCCTGGCAAGCGGGGAAATAATCGGTGCCGAAGCGTTGATACGCTGGAATAGCACGCAAGGCATGGTGACGCCGGCCAGCTTCATTCCGCTGGCAGAAGAAACCGGCTTGATCATCCAGATAGGCGAGTGGGTGCTGCATACCGCCTGTCTGCAAAACCGCAGCTGGCAGCTAGCCGGCCATGCGCCGATGCCGATCTCGGTCAATCTCTCGCCGCGTCAGCTTGCACGCGGCGATATCGTCGAACTGGTGGAACGCGTACTGGCGCAAACCGGACTGGAAGCGCAATACCTGGAGCTGGAAATTACCGAAAGCGTGATGACCACCGACGTGGAAAAATCGTTTGCGCTGTTGACGCGCCTGCGTGCGCTGGGCGTAAAAATTTCGCTCGATGATTTTGGCACCGGTTATTCCAGCCTCAGCTATCTGAAGCGCTTCCCGGTCGACACCCTGAAAATAGACCAATCGTTCGTACGCGACATCGCCACCGATCAGGATAGCGCGGCCATAGTCAAAGCGATTATTTCACTCGGACACAACCTGAATTTGACAGTGCTGGCGGAAGGGATAGAAACCGAAGATCAATACCAGTTTCTTTTGCAAAATGGCTGCAATGAGGGCCAGGGTTACCTGATGGGTAAACCAGTGGCGAAGCAGGATTTCCTGCAACTGCTGCAGTTTAAAACATCAAACTAAACATCAAATTAAAATGTCAGACGCCGGACGCCTTCTGCGGTACCCAGCAAGCCGATATCGGCACCGCGTCGCGCAAACAGGCCTACCGTCACCACGCCAACGATATCGTTGATTTGTGCTTCCAGTTCGGCAGGATGCTGAATTTTCAAGCCCAGCACATCTATGATGTAGCAGCCGTTATCGGTCACAAGCGGCTTGCCATCCCTGATGCGCAAGCGCGGCTGACCGCCGAGTGCCGTCAGCCTGCGCGCCACCACGGCTTGCGCCATCGGAATCACCTCGACCGGTAGCGGGAAGTTGCCAAGCAAATCCACCAGTTTCGAGCCATCGGCTATGCAGACAAATTGTCTGGCTACGGAAGCCACGATTTTTTCGCGCGTCAATGCAGCGCCGCCGCCCTTGATCATTGCACCCTGCGGCGTGATCTCATCGGCACCGTCGATATACACCGACAGCGCATCGATATCATTCAAATCGAACACGGCTATACCGTGCGCCCGCAAGCGCTCTGCCGTCGCCTCGGAAGAAGCCACTGCGCCTTTGATGCTGTCCTTGATCTTGCCCAGTTCATCGATGAAGAAATTGGCGGTGGAGCCGGTACCGACGCCTATGATTTCGCCTGGCACTACATAATCGATAGCGGCGCGGGCAACTGCCTGTTTCATTTCATCTTGGGTCATGGCGTATGCAGAAAAAATTGATGGGTGAGAATTCAGATCAGGGCGCTATTTTACCGGATGACTTGCTTGCATCATGTAATACAGGAAGATATTGATGCTTTCAGAGATGTTTCTCTATCTTGTTGGCTTCTAGTGATAACTGAAATTGTTTTTTCTTCGATGATACTCAGTTGCCGGGGGTAGCCTGGCTGCTGTTGCTCTTGAATTGTTTCGGGAAGTTGATTTTGAATTTCACCCGCTGTGACGCTGCCGTTTGTGCGAAGCAGAAAATGGATAAAGAAGTGAACGTTGTCTGAGCCGAAGGCGAGTTTCGTTCGCTTCCCATTTCTTGATTTGCACAAACGGGAACCCGAAGGGCAGCGGCTGTGCGGTCGCCTTCTTTTGCTTACTTTTCTTGGCGAAGCAAGAAAAGTGAGTAGCAGCCGGGCTACCCCCGGCAACTGAGTCTGATCGAAGAAAATCCAATATCAGTTACCGCAAAAACAAACCAAAACCAAAACCTATCAAGATT
>NZ_JAUSME010000075.1 GCF_030645555.1 Herminiimonas sp. | reverse complement strand
CCGGTGTGGCGTGGGTGCGCGCCAGCGTGCGCACTGCGCGGCCACCGGCGGAGACTTCCACCTCCTCGTAGCCTGTGGTGCCATGAAGCTGCTTTTCGTAGCTTTTTTCCAGGCCTTCCTTGCCGATATGGCTGGTGCCGGCGTAGTTGGTCGCGTCGTCCCACTCTTCGATCGCACTGGCCTCGGCCTGGTTGATCCGGCCGATAAAACCGATCACATGCGACGCGACGCTGCCCAGCGGATACTGCCTGAACAGCCGCGCCTGGATTTCGATGCCGGGAAATCGGTAGCGCTGCGCGGTGAAACGCGCCACTTCCTCGTCGGTCAGCCGGGTGCGGATCGGCACGCTCTCGAAGTTCTTGGCCTCATCCAGCAGGCGGCGAAAACGCTTGCGGTCCCGCGGCTGGATATCGACCAGCTTTGACAGCTCTTCGATTGCGGTCTCGAGATCGATCTTCAGCTTGGACGGCGTGATCTCGAGCGTGTAGGCGGAAAAGTTGCGGGCGAGGACGACCCCGTTGCGATCCAGGATCAGCCCGCGGTTCGGAACCACCGCGACCACGGAAATGCGGTTGTCCTCGGCCTGGGCGGCATAGTCGCCATGCTTGTAAGCCTGCAGCCACAAAAAGCGCGCCAGCAGCAGGCCGAAGCAGATGAACACGAACACGCCCGCCACCGACAGCCGCATCCGGAAGTCGTGCAATTCCTTTTCTGTGTTCTTGAATTCGGTCATGCGTATTCAAACATTCGGCTGGCTCAGATTGGCCGGGTTTCGTCGCGGTTGACGGCACGGCGCTGCGGCGCCAGGAACAGCCAGGAAACGAGCGGCCAGATGAGGGCAGCGGTAACGCTCGATGCATAAAAGGACCAGCCCGGCAGCTTGCCGCTGACCATGGACTGGATCACCAGTTCGACCGTCTGCATCACCACCAGAAGGGGTAGCACATGCAAGGCCTGGGTCAGCACGCTGAACCACAGCACGCGGCGGTGGATCATGATCGCAAAGTAAGACAGCAAGGTATAGGCCAGCGCATGCTGCCCGAGCAGCGACGCATTGTGCACATCCATCAGCAGGCCCATGGAGAAGGCAATGCCAATGCCGACCTTGCGCGGCTGGTTGATGCTCCAGACAATCAGCACCAGCGCGAGGAAATCCGGCACCCCGGGCATCCCTCCCCAAGGCAGCAGGTTGAGCATGAAGGCAACGATCACCGTCACCGCAATGAACAGCGGGCTGACGGGCAGCAGGATGTAGTGCGGTCGGTCCATCATCTTGCATCCCCTGTTTTCAGTGCGGGCGCAGCCGGTGCGGCGGCGTCCTTGCCCGGTGCAGCCAGGCGTTTCTTGCCAGGCCGGCCCTTTTCTTTCGCATCTTCCGGTTCCGGCGGCGGGGGCAGCCTGGCGTCGGACAGCAGTACCAGCAACTGCCGGTTGCGGTCAACGCCGGCCGATGGCAGGCAGACGATGCGTGCGAAGGCGTCGGAGGACTGGCTTTCCACATTGGCCACGCTGGCCACTGCCAGGCCTGGCGGATAGACGCCGTCTATTCCGGACGTGACCAGCACATCGCCCTTGCGGATGTCGGCGCTGGTCGGCATGAATCGCAAGTCGAGCAGGTTGGACTGGCCGCGGCCGTAAGCCACGCTGCGCACGCCGCTACGCGCCACCTGCACCGGAATCGCCTGTCCCTTGTCAGTCAGCAGCGTGACTTCCGAAGTCAGCGGGAATACACGGGTGACCTGGCCGACCACGCCCACATCGTCGATCACGGGCTGGCCCGCCTTCAGGCCATGCTGCAGTCCGCGGTCCAGCACGATCTTGCGGGTGAAGGGATCGCGGGTGTCATACAGGATTTCCGCCATCACCGACTTCACCGGCACCCGCTCGGCTGCTGCCAGCAACTGCCGCAGGTGAGCGTTCTCGGCAGCCAGTTGCTGTCCCTGCTGCAGCTTCTGCGCATTGGACACATGCAGGCGCCGCAGGGTGTCGTTTTCATGCTGTATCGAGGACAGCGTGTAGAAGTAATTGCCGACCGCATAAGCAGCGTCGCGCGGCGCCAGCGCCGCGATCTGCAGCGGATAGAGCACGACGCTGACCACCTGGCGGATGGCACCGAGCGCGCGCACCCGCGAATCGACTGCCAGCAAGGCGAGGGCAATCAGGGCGAACACGATCACCTTCAGCCGCGCGGACGCGCCTTGCTTGAACAGTGGCGGAGGGCTGTATTCCATTGAGCGTGTGCGAGATTACGAGCGGCGCTGCAAATGAATTGGTGGATGAAATGACATGTGCGCCGGGCCAAAAAAAACATCCCGGCCATGTGGTTTGCACACGCCGGGATGCCTGTCCGGGAAGGCAGGCTTATTCGTACGAGAAGATCGAGCCCAGCTTGTCCATTTTCTCGAGCGCCATGCCGGAGCCGCGCACCACGCAAGTCAGCGGATCTTCCGCGACGATCACGGGCAGCCCGGTCTCTTCCATCAGCAGCCGGTCCAGGTCGCGCAACAGGGCGCCGCCACCGGTCAGCATCATGCCTTTTTCGGCGATGTCGGCGCCCAGTTCGGGCGGCGTCTGCTCCAGCGCGTTCTTGACTGCGGAAACGATGTTGTTGGGCGGATCGGTCAGCGCTTCCAGGATTTCGTTACTTGAAATCGTGAACGAGCGCGGAATCCCTTCCGACA
>NZ_JAUSME010000074.1 GCF_030645555.1 Herminiimonas sp. | reverse complement strand
GGGCACAAACAAACTCGCCTTCGGCTCAGACAGGTTTGCGCCCTTTATCCGACCGACGCGCACTGGCCTTGGCAACGTCACATGCGGGCAAGTCAAAAACAGCAGCAACCCCAACATCCACAGCCTTGATTGTGATGCACTCAAGGCTGGTGTCTTTGAAGTGGCAGTTGAAGTGAACCCGCTGTGACGCTGCCGTTTGTGACGTGCAGAAAATGGGAAATGGGCGTTGTCTGAGCGCAGCGAGTTTCGCCCGTTTCCCATTTTTTGTGCGACACAGACGGGAACCCGCAGGGCAGCGGCTGTGCGGTCGCCTTCTTTTGCTTACTTTTCTTGGCGAAGCAAGAAAAGTGAGTAGCCGCCGGGCTACCCCCGGCAGCAGACTATCCACGAGAAAAAACAGCATCAGCGGCAGCATCACAGCAGGTCTCGCCTCAAAGCGAGCCTAGACGCCCCCTGCAGTGGTAAAATGCCCGGTTATCAAAATTCATACCCGCAAAGGCTTTATCAGTGCTTTCTACAGCTAATATCACGATGCAGTTCGGCCCCAAGCCGCTGTTTGAAAACATCTCCGTCAAATTCGGCGATGGCAACCGTTACGGCCTGATCGGCGCCAACGGTTGCGGCAAGTCCACTTTCATGAAAATCCTCGGCGGCGACCTTGAGTCATCTGCCGGTACCGTCATGCTCGACCCTAACGAGCGCCTCGGTAAATTGCGCCAGGATCAGTTTGCATTTGAAGAAATGCGCGTGCTTGATGTCGTGATGATGGGCCATACGGAAATGTGGGCGGCGATGGCCGAACGCGATGCGATTTACGCGAACCCGGATGCGACCGACGACGACTACATGAAGGCGGCCGACCTGGAAGCCAAGTTTGCCGAATTCGATGGCTATACCGCCGAATCGCGCGCGGGCGAGTTGCTGCTCGGCGCTGGTGTGGCGATCGATCTGCATCAGGGTCCGATGAGCAATGTCTCGCCGGGCTGGAAGTTGCGCGTCTTGCTGGCGCAGGCACTGTTCTCGAATCCGGACATCCTGCTGCTGGATGAGCCGACCAACAACCTGGATATCAACACGATCCGCTGGCTTGAAGATGTGCTCAACGAGCGCAACTCGACGATGATCATCATTTCCCATGATCGCCACTTCCTGAACCAGGTGTGTACGCACGTGGCCGACATGGATTACGGCACGCTGAAGATCTATCCGGGCAATTACGACGAATACATGTTTGCCTCGACGCAGGCGCGCAACCAGCAACTGGCCAACAATGCGAAAGCCAAGGACAAGGTCGCCGAGCTGCAGGAATTCGTGCGCCGTTTTGCGGCCAACAAGTCCAAGGCACGCCAGGCGACTTCACGCGCCAAGCAGATTGAAAAAATCAAGGTCGACGATATCAAGCCATCGTCGCGCGCCTATCCATTCGTGCGTTTCGACGGCGAGAAAAAGCTGCATCGCCAGGCCGTCACGGTGGAAGCGATCTCGAAAGCATTCGACCGCCAGCTGTT
>NZ_JAUSME010000058.1 GCF_030645555.1 Herminiimonas sp. | reverse complement strand
CTGGGCCTGAGCATGACAGAAGCGCAAACCGCAACGCTGAACAAGGTGTTTGATGCGCTGCTTGCCAACAACCTCGCACAGGCCCAAGTCTATGTGCATCGCGATTACCACTCACGTAACCTGATGGTGCTGCAGGATGGCAATCCCGGCATACTCGATTTCCAGGATGCGGTATTCGGCCCCATCACCTACGACCTTGCCTCGCTGCTGCGCGACGCCTACATCCAGTGGGATGAGGAAATCGTGCTCGACTGGACCATCCGTTACTGGGAACGCGCCAAACGCGCCGGCTTGCCGGTCAACCCGGATATCGATGCCTTTTATCGCGATTTCGAATACATGGGCCTGCAGCGCCATCTGAAAGTACTCGGCATTTTTGCGCGCCTGTATCACCGCGATGGCAAGGATGCCTATCTGAAGGACATGCCACTGGTGATGGAATATACGCGCAAGGCGGCCCATCGCTACAAGGAGCTGGCGCCGCTGGTGAAATTGCTCGATGAACTCGAAGACAAGGCGCCACAGGTAGGCTATACGTTTTAATCGGACCGCCCGTCCGGCGGCATGCTATGGATAGGACCAGCCATCGAATTGAAGCCGCGCCGCCGGCCAACCACATACACCCATCCAGACCACGAATGCGACAACCATGAAAGCGATGATATTTGCGGCCGGACGCGGCGAACGCATGCGGCCGCTCACTGACACCTGCCCCAAGCCTTTGCTGAAGGTGCGCGGGCGCCCGCTGATCGCCTGGCATCTGCTGAATCTGGTAAGAGCCGGCATCACCGACATCGTCATCAACCATGCCCATCTCGGTCACATGATAGAAGCAGCCATAGGTAATGGCGAACAATACGGCGCCCGCATTGCCTACTCCGCTGAGGGCAGCGCACTGGAAACAGCGGGTGGCATCGCGCAAGCGCGCCACCTGCTGGGCGATGAACCGTTTTTAGCCCTTGCAGCCGATATCTATTGCCCCCACTTTGATTTCACGCAGGTAAAAAGCGTGCTGGAAGATAATGATGTGTGGGGCAACCCTTACCCGCTCGATCAGCGCGACGTTGCATGGCTGTACCTGGTAAAGAATCCGGCCCACCATCCACAAGGCGATTTTGCATTGCACAGCTTTTCGATCGCCAACGAAGGCGAGCCCCAATTCACTTTTTCCGGCATAGGCGTATATCGCCCATCGATGTTCGATTCGATAGAAGCAGGCACATCCGCCAAACTGGCGCCGCTGTTGCGTGAATACGCGGCGCGCGGCCAGGTAGGCGGCGAAATTTATCGCGGCGACTGGACCGATGTCGGCACCGCAGAACGGCTGGCCGAACTGAATGCCCCTTTGACAGGACACAAGCAATGAAATCGTATGCCGACAGACGCGCATCACTGATCACCCAAATGCAGGCCAGGGGCGGCGGCATAGCCATCATCCCGACGGCGCCCGAAGTGATGCGTAACCGCGATGCGGACTATCCATATCGTCACGACAGCTATTTTTATTATCTGTCCGGCTTCACTGAACCTGAAGCCGTGATCGTGCTGGTCGCCGGCGAAAAAAATCAGGCCATCCTGTTCTGTCGCGAAAAAAATCTCGAACGCGAAATCTGGGATGGCTTTCGCTACGGTCCTGAAACCGCGCGCACCAGTTTCGGTTTCGACGCCGCCTATCCGATCGAAGCACTCGATACTGAATTGCCGAAATTGATGGCAAATGCCCCCGCCCTGTTTTACGCACTCGGCAGCAGCGACAAACTCGATGCACAAGTGCAGCGCTGGCTACAGTCTGTGCGTGCGCAGGCGCGCGCAGGCATCACCCCGCCGACTGCCGCCTACGATGTGCACGTATTGCTGGATGAAATGCGCCTGACCAAGGACGCCGGCGAAATCGACATCATGCAGCGTTCCGCCGACATCGCCGCTGCCGCGCATAGACGCGCCATGCGCATCGCCCGCCCGGGCCTGCGCGAATATCATCTGGAAGCAGAAATCCTGCATGAATTCCGCAACAGCGGTTCGCAATTTCCAGCCTATGGCTCCATCGTCGCCACCGGCGCCAACGCCTGCGTATTGCATTACCGCGCCAGCGATGCGGAATTAAAGGATGGCGATCTGGTATTGATCGATGCCGGTTGCGAACTCGACAGCTACGCTTCCGACATCACGCGGGCATTTCCCGCCAACGGGAAGTTCTCGGGGCCGCAAAAGGAATTGTATGAAATCGTGCTGGCCTCGCAATATGCGGCAATTGCAGAAACGCGCCCGGGAAAACGCTTCATGGATGGCCACGACGCCGCAGTCAGGGTGCTCGCGCAAGGCATGCTCGATACCGGCCTGCTCGACGCCAACAAGGTGGGCACGCTCAGCGACGTGATCGAAAATCGCGCCTACAGCCAGTTCTACATGCATCGCACCGGACACTGGCTGGGCATGGATGTACATGACGTGGGCGACTATCGCGATGCCAGCCCGGATGGCGCCGAAAGACCCTGGCGCACCCTGCAAGCCGGCATGGTGGTGACGGTAGAACCCGGCATCTATGTGCGGCCGGCAGAAGGCGTGCCGGAACAATACTGGAATATCGGCATACGCATAGAAGACGATGCCCTGCTTACCGCCGATGGTTGCCACATCCTGAGCGCAGCCGCACCGAAAACCGTGGCCGATATCGAAGCCCTGATGAAGCACGAATAGCATCATGCAAACCGATTTCGATATCGCCATTTGCGGTGCCGGCCCGGTCGGACTGGCGCTCGCAGCATTGCTGGTCAGGCACGGCGCGGCACCTGCCCGCATCGCCTTGATCGATGCAAAAACCATAGATCAAACATCGCGCGACCCGCGCTCGATTGCCTTGTCTTACGGCAGCCGGCAAATCTTTGAAGCGATCAATGCGTGGCCTATCACCGCGACGCAGATCAACCAGATACACGTTTCACGCCGCGGCCATTTCGGCCGCACGCTGATCGATCGTGCCGAATACGATTTGCCGGCGCTCGGCTATGTCACGCGCTACGGCGCGATGGTGAGCGCACTCAATGCGCATGCATCTGCCATCGGCATCAGCTTGATCCGTCCTGCAACAGTAAGCGCCATCGCGGAAAATGATGTAGCCGTCACGCTCACATTTGCCGATCATGAAGCGGTCCACGCAAAGATAATGGTGCAAGCCGAAGGCGGCATCTTCAGCGAACAAACGAAGAAAGCCATGTATCGCGATTACGGCCAAACCGCCATCGTCGCGCATGTGACTGCGAGTGCGCCGATCGCGCATCGTGCATTCGAACGCTTCACCGACGAAGGTCCGCTGGCGCTGTTGCCGCAGGACGATGGCTATGCCCTGGTGTGGTGTGTACGACCAGACACTGCGCAGCGCCTGCTTGCCTTGAATGATGCAGAATTTCTGCAAGAACTGGGCGCTGCATACGGCACCCGCCTGGGCCGCTTTACCGCCACCACGCAACGCAACGCTTTCCCACTCGGCTTGAATGCAGAGCCAGCATCATCGGCCAGAACGATAGCAATCGGCAATGCGGCACAGACGCTGCATCCGGTCGCAGGCCAGGGACTCAATTTAGGTTTGCGTGATGCCAGCGTGCTGGCGCGCTTGCTGGCCAGGCAAGCGGAGCCCTCGGCGCTGCAGGAATTTGCAGCCAGCCGCGAGTCTGATCGCAATGCAACGATCAAGCTGACCGACCTCATGGCAAGGATATTCGCCAGCGCACCCGCAGGCACCCTCTCGCAAACCCTGCTGGGATTTTCATTAGGCGTAGTCGATGGTATAAAACCGGCGAAAAACCTGCTAGCCGAACAGATGATGTTTGGACGCCGATCGTAGCCAACGCAGAACAAGCTATCCAGGCAAATAAAAAGCCGCATCGAAAACGATGCGGCTTTTTATTCGTGCAAAACGCATTGTGGCATCCTCACACACTTTGCGTTGCACACCCCCCTGCAGAAAATTCAAAAAAAGATGGCAGACATTGATGCTGTCACCTAGAGAATGGCGATCAAACCCCTACTTCAGCGCGCTGAAATTCAGCCCAGTTGACCGTCGCCGCTTTTTTGGCGCCATTGTCAGTCATCGTTTCAAAGCAACGGGCCTTGGTGGTTTGTATCGCGTCGATCAAGAAGTCTGCGTCGTACACTTTCAGCAAATGCGACTGATGCGTTTTCATGTAAGTCTTGATGCGTTCACGTTCGCACGACAGGCTTTGCAGCGCATGGAAGGTGTCGCCGTCCCAGTGCCAGCTCAAGCCAAGCTCATAAAATGCTGCGTTATAGGCAGCCAGATGACAAGCAACTGCATTGCCTATTGGACATTGTTCAAGTTCGACCATTGCACTTCTCCTTGGGTATGTGCACGTCACTGCGGAATCCAGCCCGCGACTCCTTTTGCAGACTTCAGGCACATCGTAATGGCTATAAATGATTAGGTATAGTTAAAGTATTTAATAACAATCATTACCTATAGATAATGGTTTTCTGGCGGACGCATGCCGGCACCGGCGACTGAAACCCGCAGGCCGGCGAAAATTTCAAGTGTTTCTCGCGATTCTTGACAGTCGTCATAGGCAATCATGGGCGGGCACGGTATGGTGCTTCCTCAGGCTGGGTACAGGAAAGCAACCCGCAATCTGCGTCGCTCGACCGCAGCATCTTATGGAAATATCTCGGGATTTGATCGCGTCATGAAAGTCATCGTTTTGGGTTCGGGCATCATTGGAACGGCATCGGCATGGTTCTTGAACAAGGCCGGTCACGACGTCACCGTAATCGATCGCCAACCCGGCGTGGCGCAGGAAACCAGCTTTGCCAACGGCTGCCAGATTTCCGTATCGCATGCGACACCGTGGGCCAACAAGAGCGCGCCGATGACGATATTGAAATCGCTGGGCAAGGAAGATGCGCCGCTGCTGTACCGCTTCCGCGCAGAATGGCTGCAATGGAAATGGGGCCTGAATTTCCTGCGCGCATGCACACCGGCACGCACTATCCATAACATCCAGCAAATCGTTGCAATCGCTGAATACAGCCGCCAGACCCTGCAAGCCGTACGCGCCGAAGTTGCGATCGACTACGATTGCCTGACGCGCGGCATCCTGCATTTCTATACTGATCAAAAAGAGTTCGACGAATCATTGGCGTCCGCCAAAGTGATGCGCGATCTCGGTTGCCCGCGTGTGCCGATGACAGCCCGGGAAGCGGTCCAGCTGGAGCCGGCATTGGCGCATATCCGTGCCCAGATCGTCGGCGCAGACTTTACCGAAACCGATGAGTCCGGCGACATATACAAATTCACTACCGGCCTGGCGCACAAGGCGCAGGAACGCGGCGTAAATTTCCAGTTCAACACGACTGTGACACGTCTGATCACAGAAGGTACAGGGGCTGCCGCACGTGTGACGGGAGTCGAAGTCATCAATGCAGAAGGCCGCCACCTGAGCTTGCATGCCGATGCATTTGTGATGGCGATGGGTAGTTTTTCGGTACCGATATTGAAGCCGCTCGGCATCGATCTGATGATTTATCCGGGCAAGGGTTATTCAGCGACGTATCCGGTCGTGAATGCTGATCTGGCACCGACCGTTTCACTGATAGACGATGGGTACAAGCTGGTGTTGTCGCGCCTGGGAGACCAGCTGCGTGTGGCAGGCACATGCGAATTCAATGGCTACGGGCGGGAATTGAATCCGACCCGTTGCGCCGCAATCACGCGCCGTACACGCGAATTATTCCCGGACGCCTGCGATTATGAAAATCCATCTTACTGGTCTGGTTTGCGTCCTTTGACGCCGTCCAATGTGCCTTACATAGGCAAGACCAGATTCAGCAATCTGTTCTTGAATACGGGGCATGGCTCGCTGGGCTGGACCATGGGTTGCGGCTCCGGACGCGCAATTGCCGACATCATTTCCGGCCACCATCCAGATGTGGATTTTGCCTTCACCGGCATGGCGCCGCGCAAGGCCTGAAGAATACAACCGGCAGAATTTACGCTGTTGCCTCAGTCGCTACCAGCTCGTCAAAAATGATCCTGTCTACACCGCTCAGCAGCAGGAAATGCCTGCCGCTGCAGCGTGCGATCAGCGACATATTGAGGCGCTCAGCGACCATATGACCCATCTGCGTGGCGCCTGAGCGCGAAAGCAAGAACGGTATGCCCATTTGCGCACCCTTCATCACCATTTCGGATGTCAGCCGGCCCGTCGTGTAGAAAATCTTGTCTGCGCCACTGATGCCGTCAAACCACATTTTTCCGGCGATCGCATCGACCGCATTGTGGCGCCCGACATCTTCGGCAAAATGGATCAGCTCGCCTTCGGCTGAAAACAAGGCGCATCCATGCACCGAGCCGGCCCGCTTGTAGACTGAGCGATGCGTGCGTATCGTGTCTATGACTTTGTACAGCGTGGATTGCTTCAGGCGCGCGTCAGGCGGCAAGGCAATCGCGTCGATTTCATCCATCAAACCGCCAAACACCGTGCCCTCGCCGCCGCCAGTGGTCACCGTTCGCCTGGATGTGCGCTCTTCAATATCGTCTATCCCCTTGCGCGTGACTATCGCGGCAGCGTCTACATCCCAGTCCACCTGCACCGACAGGATATCTTCGATATTCTTGATGAAGCGCTGGTTGCGCAAGTAACCGAGCGCCAAGGCTTCAGGCGCGCCACCCAGCGTCATCAATGTCACCAGCTCGCGCTTGTCGACATAGATCGTCAACGGTTGCTCGGCCGGAATCGCAATCAGCGAGGTACGACCGCGCTCATCCATGACTTCCACGTCATGGGTCAGCTTGCGGGTTGCGTTGGATAAAACGGGACGTACACTCATAGTGGGCAGAATTAGGGGTGCAGATGCACTTGTAGAAGTTTTTGCCGCTCGGCGCAAGGAATTTACACGTGTCTGAAAAATCAGATAGCGTGATTATGACATCACTCCACCTTTTCAGATGCAGCAACAAGCTTGAAGCTACATGTGGCGCATCCATACTCGCCGCTTCACGGCACGTGCGCATGTGTCATCCATGACTACGCATATCATTGCAGCTAAATAAAAACCGGCACTTGCTGCAAGAGCAAGTGCCGGTTTATTTTCTGCAAACTACCTGTTGCTTGCGAAAGCAGGCTTAGTTGACTGACATGCTGTTGGTCAGATTGACCAGGGCTTGACCGCCGCCGTAGCTGCTTTGCACCGGCGCCGTACCGCCGAGAACGATGCGGATTGCGCAGTATTTGAACTCTGGAATCTTGCCGAATGGATCCAGCGCAGAATTCGTCAAACGGTTAATCGCGGCTTCGTAATAACAGAACGGTACGAACACGGCGCCACGCGGTGAGCTGTCGTCGGCACGTGCATACAGGGTCACTTGACCGCGACGCGATTCCAGCGTGATCAGATCGCCCGGGTTGCCGCCCATCGCGAGCAGATCCAGCGGATGGATCAGCGCGATAGGATCCGGTTCGATCGAATCGAGCACCGTCGCACGACGCGTCATGCTGCCGGTATGCCAGTGTTCCAGTTGACGGCCGGTGATCAAGACCATAGGGAACTCTGCATCCGGACGCTCATTCGCAGGAATGATGTCTGCAGGCACGAAGCGCGCACGACCCGATTCACGCGGGAAGCTCTTGACGAACACGACAGGCTCGCCTGGATCGCCTTCTTTTTCGCATGGATAAGTTACGGAATCCTCGCGCTCCAGACGTTCCCATGTGATGCCCGCAATGCTAGGCATCGTGTGACGCATTTCATCGAACACTTCCGACACATGCTTGTAGTTCCAGTCGCAACCGAGGCGATTCGCCATTTGCTGCAAGATCCACAGATCCTGCTTGGCTTCACCCGGCGGGTTCAGTGCCTGACGACCCATTTGCACGGTGCGATCGGTATTCGTGAAAGTGCCGGTTTTTTCAGGGAAGGCGCTTGCCGGCAAGATCACGTCAGCCAGATATGCGGTTTCGGTCAGGAAGATATCCTGCACGACCAGATGATCCAGAGCTGCCAGTGCTTCACGCGCATGGTTGGCGTCCGGATCCGACATGGCCGGATTTTCACCCTGCACATACAGACCGCGGATTTTGCCGTCGGTAATCGCATGCATGATCTCGACCACGGTCAAGCCTGGTTCAGGATCGAGCAAATCTACCGACATATTCCATGCCTTGGCAAAATTGGCGCGGATCTTCGGATCGGTAACGCTTTGGTAATCCGGGTAGACCATAGGGATCAAGCCGGCGTCGGATGCACCTTGCACATTGTTTTGACCGCGCAATGGATGCAAGCCGGTACCTGGACGGCCAATCTGGCCCGTCATCAGCGACAGCGCAATCAGGCAACGCGCATTATCGGTGCCGTGGATATGCTGCGATACGCCCATGCCCCACAGGATCATCGACGCTTTCGAAGTTGCGTACAGACGTGCAACGTAGCGCAATGTTTCTGCATCGATGCCGCAAATAGGCGCCATCAGCTCAGGTGTATAGCCTTCGACGTTTTTACGCAGTTCTTCGTAACCGATGGTGCGGCTTTCGATGAATTCCTTGTCGACCAAACCTTCGGTAACGATCACGTTCATCATTGCGTTCAGCATGGCAACGTCGGTATCGGCCTTGAATTGCATGAAGCGATGTGCAATACGCGACATGTCGGTACGGCGTGGATCGCAGACGATCAGTTTGGTGCCGTTGCTGACTGCATTCTTGATCCAGGTCGCGGCAACAGGATGATTCACGGTCGGGTTGGCGCCGATGATGATGACGACTTCTGCCTTGGTGACGTCCATCACCGGATTCGACACTGCGCCTGAACCTATACCTTCGAGCAGCGCGACGACTGAGGACGCGTGACACAGGCGTGTGCAGTGATCGACGTTGTTGCTGCCGAAACCGGTACGCACCAGTTTCTGAAACAGATACGCTTCTTCGTTACTGCCTTTGGCCGAACCGAAGCCCGCCAGCGATTTTTTGCCATGCGTATCGCGCAGCTTGGCGAAATTGCCGCCGGCAACTTCCAGCGCTTCTTCCCATGTCGCTTCGCGGAATACTTCCATCACGCGATCCGGATCCATCACGAAGTCGCCGCGTTTAGGCGCATCGGCACGACGGATCAAAGGCTTGGTCAAACGGTGTGGATGGTTTGCATAATCGAAACCATAACGACCCTTGACGCACAGACGCTCGCGGTTGGCAGGGCCATCGCGGCCTTCAACGAAGAGGATCTTGTTGTCTTTGATGTTGTAGGTCAGCTGGCAACCGACGCCGCAGTATGGGCAGACGGAGTCAACCTGCTTGTCCGGCACATTCATCGCCACATCGCGGGCCGGCATCAAGGCGCCGGTCGGGCACGCCTGTACGCACTCACCACAGGCGACGCAAGTCGACGCGCCCATAGGGTCGTCCATGTCGAACACGATTTTCGCGTGGTCGCCACGGAAGGCGAGGCCGATCACGTCGTTTTCCTGCTCGTCGCGGCAGGCACGCACGCAACGGGTACATTGAATGCACGCATCGAGATTGACCGTCATCGCCGGATGCGAAAAATCGGGAGCAACTCTGGCGCGCGCCTCGAAACGTGGCTTGCCTACTTCCATTTTCGCAGCCCATTCGTCCACTTCATTGTGGCGCGTATAGTCGGCTTCCGGCATATCGGACTGCAACAGCTCCAATACCAGTTTTTGTGATTTCACTGCGCGTTCGCTTTCGGTATTAACCTTCATACCGTTGGTCGGATTGCGGCAGCATGAAGGCGCCAGGACGCGTTCGCCATTGATTTCGACGACGCATGCACGGCAGTTACCTGCAGTGTCCATGCCTTCCTTGAAGCACAGATGCGGAATCTCGATACCTTCGCGCTTGGCGATGGTCAGCAACGTATCTGTTGCGCGGCCGGTTACTTCGCGACCGTTCAATTCGAAAGTGACTGTCGGCACGTCGAGTTGTGCCATTTCTTTTCTGGTAATTGCGTTCATT